>DATNRC010000556.1:0-8640 GCA_036703705.1 Candidatus Obscuribacterales bacterium | reverse complement strand
ACCGGGGGAAAGCCGACGACCGATGGATATCCGACAGTCCAGCCGCTAAACCAACCATGTTCATAATTTTGGCGGGTAATGGATAGCGTGCCCGGTTTGGGGCCGACCGTGACTTTCAGCGAGCCTTTCGTATAGGGGGCGACGCTTTTGTCGTCCGAACGATAATAGATCGCTTCGTCGGAGCGAATTTCGTTGCCGCCCGGGCTCGTAGGATGTCCGTTCTTGAAAAGAAAATCACCAACCTCGATGCATTTTTTGGTCCATGAACCTTCCAGGCGGTTGTAAACGCCTTGGATGCCGTCAGCGTCCTCATAAATCTTGATGTCAACGGATGAGAAGTCGTCATCCCGATATTGAAAAACGCCGAGCGCACTTCGCCAAGTCACTTGAGCCGCCGCAGCAGTTGCCGAAACCGGTACTCCCTGCGGACGAGGGGGTGGAGTGGCCGGACCTTTCGCCGAAAACGGTGAGGGACCAACTCTTTTCCAGAGACCAAGGTTATCGGGATAGCCAACGACGGCAGGGTAGCCTACGGTCCAGCCACTGAAATAGCCATGTCCGTAATTCTGTCGAGTAATCTTGATCGTGTTAGGTCTTAATCCCGGCTCTACCTTTATCGATCCTTTTGTGTACGGTTCGACCTTCTTGTCGTCAGGGCGGTAAAAAAATCCTTCATCTGATCGGATGGCATTTCCTGTGGCGCTTACTGGCTGTCCATTCACAAAGAGCCAGTCTCCGACTTCGATGCACTTCTTGTTCCACTCACCTTCCAGTTTTTCGTATGAGGCAAAAATGCCGTCGTCCTGCTTGAAGATTTTGATCGTCACCGCCGACATCGGATCATCCTCGTGTCGCCAGGTTCCAAGCAAATACTCCCATGGCGCCTGGTCTTTTGCTGCGTAGCCTTGAATTGGCTGCCGTGAAGAAGAGATGGCTGGCGCGGCCGCCTGTTGTGCAGGTCTTATTGCAAGCGCGGGTTTGCGATCATCATTTCTTTCCGGGACAACAGCGCTTGGCGCTGCTCTCTGGCCGTGAGATGACTGGCTTGACGGGCGTCCTCTCGTCACGGAAGCGCTTGATACTTGATTTGGTGCTCCATAATCATTGCCTTGTCCGGGCGTTACATGTCCGGCCGGTGCTCCTTCTGAACCTGCATTTATCGGCGTCGGCAGCTGTGCTGTCTCTTCTACGGGGGCGCGCCGAGGCGAGGTGGGAGGCGCAGCAAGCATCAGATCTTTCCCTTCCCACTTGCTTTTCAATTCGGGAGTTTGTAGTTTCCCTCGTTCTTGAAGAACTTCTTCTTGAACTTTTGATTTCAGGTGAGTGTATGCGTCACCCAACTTTGTTTTTTCGCCGTTGATTTGCAACGCATCCATCAAGCGCTTGGTGAAGACGCCGTTTTGATATGTTTTCGATTCCCAGGAAGTTTGATTGGGAGAGCTTGAAGAAATGACAAGCTGACCGGTGCCCTGGGCAATCTCTTCGGCATTGACGTTGCCGACACGGACCAGTCCCTTGCCATCGGGGGCGGTGGCGCCACTATGGCAGGCATCGAGAACAATCAGTGTTCGGTCGGAATGCACCCGGGCTTTGATGATGCGGCACAAGTCTTGCATGGCAATGGCCGTGGAGTACAGACGGTCCTTGTTGGTGTCATAGGCAATCAGATAATTGACATTACCGATGTCCATGTCGGCGGGACTGCCATGAGAAGAGACATAAATCACGACCAGGTCATCCGGCGCCGCCACACGAGGCAGCCAGGAGTCACCAAGTTGATCGAGAATGTTTTCTCTGGTAGCTTGCTCATTGAGCAATAGCTTGACATGATCTTGGGCGAAGTTCTCTTTGTTAAGGAGAAAGTCGCGGAAATCCTTAGCGTCTTTGGCGGGAAAACGCAAATTCAAAGACGGATCTTTGAACTGACTGATTCCGATGATAAGCGCCCATTTGTCGGCAATTGGTCTATTGAGCGCCGCCGTGCCATCGCTTTGAGACACTGCAGCCGGGACTGACATCCATATTGAAATTGTCAAACTGGCAACCAGCAATCCGAACCACGGTTTGTCTCTTTTTGGCGCTAAAGAGATATCGCTTAAGCGTCCGAAAACGCGCTTACACCCAAGGGCCATGCGCAAGGTACCTTTCGTCATCGAGCACTTTCCTGCAGGCGGAAAACCCGGATAACCATAATAAGCTTGCCCTCATGCCGGCAATAGGAAACCGCTAAGGCGTCAGGCGCTTTCGATTTTTATCTTTGTGCCGACGGCGGGATGTGCGAACTCATCCCACGCGGAGCCTCCACGTTTGAACAATTCCCAGAAGCGCCGGTCATGCCCGGAGCTGCCGGGCGCAAAGGCGAGGTCGCCTTCCAAAACATTAAAACTGCCGGTGGCTACAGTGGCAGCTCGCATCATGCTGCCAATGGTCACTTTCACTCGTTGACCTTCGCTGAGTGTGCTAAGGAATGGATCGCCGTCCCGGAATGTGGTTTTCAGATTGCCGAACGAATCGACATAACCAATCACTTCTCTGGGTTGCTCCGGGATGACTGTCTCGGCGTCAAGCTTATGGTTGAGAAACGAAAAATCAGAGGCGAGCGCCTGCCCTATGATGCGAGGGAAAAAATCTCGGGATCGAAATTGACTGCCGTGCTCCTCGACATTCGTACTCCACAACTCGAGGATCTCATCACGCACGAATGAAAGGGAGTGTCCGCTGTTCACTGCCAGCAGGTGGACACCATTGCGCAAGCTTCCATAAAGCAACCCTTCGCCTTCGTTGTGCCGCCGCGGATCTTGACGATCCTTTCGCGGTGCGCAATTGGCAAATACAAGCATGTTGTCGGGGCGCAACTCTTTGGAGGCACAGCTAATTTGACCTACGACAAACCCTGTTGAGACGGTGTCAAATGAATGCACGGCTGTCATGTGTATCTGGCAATCCGCGGGGAGTTTGGCAGCCATTGCCGAAAATACCTCCGCCCAGGCCATGTCGCCGGGCGCATAATCGCAGATTATGTGCAAAAAACTGGTCATCTTTTCCTTACTGGGGCGCTATTTTTCGTGGGAATCTCAGTATAGAGTAAAGAGGAAGGAAAGAGCCTCCTTGTTGTTTGTCAAGCGATTGGTGAGCCGATGAATGCCAGACATGCCATGCGTGCTATTTGGAGATTTCCGATCACGCGGGTAGCTGTATTCTTGATTTTGCTGCTTGCAGTCGTGTATACGGGCGAATATGCGTTTGGGCTGATGTGGGTGGCGCTCAACCGTCAAACGCATATCAACCTCCTCGTTTCTGAAATCATACAGACTGCGCTTGTTTTCTCCGTCTTTGTCGGTATGATGCGTTATGCGGAAAACCGCGAGATAATCTCCTGTGGTTTCCAGCGTGATGGCATTCTTCGTGATTGGGGTATCGGTTTTGCTCTCGGAACCGTACTGGTCTGTGTTGTCGTTTTTTCGTTGCGCGTGCTTGGCGTCTACAAGATTGAAGCGTTTCAATTTTCCTTTGATGTCTTTTCGGCACTTGTTCTTTTGCTGTTTGCAGCATTTACGGAAGAGATTGTTTTTCGCGGGTACATTCTGCAAACAATCGAGAGAGCATGGGGCACTACAATGGCGGTAGGGATTTCTGCATTTGCCTTCGGCTTTGCGCATTTGATGAATGAAGTCAGCGGTGCATCAGGCAGCGAGAAAGCACTTTCCTGCTTGTTTCTTTCGCTGGAGGCGGGGTTACCGCTTGCCGCTGCCTATGTGTTGACGCGAAAATTGTGGATGCCCATAGCGATGCACTGGGCGTGGAATTTTTTCGAGGGTCCTGTTTTTGGCACTCTTGTTTCCGGGGCTGACTTCGGAAAGCCACTATTTCGGGCCACAATGACAGGCAACTTCCTTTTGACGGGAGGCGCTTTTGGGCCGGAAGCAAGTTTGAGCGGTCTTGTTACGGGGACGGTCTTTGCCTTTGCTTTGTTCGCATTTGCTGTGAAACAAGACAAGTGGGTACCAATTAAGGCTGCTATAAGCGAAGTGACACAGGATGCGGCAAGCGAGTAGCCCCGTTCCTTTATTTGATTTCCTCATGTATGCCGCTTCTCGCGGTGCCCTATGGAGCCCTTGTGCCTTCGCGCATCGAGCATGGCAGCAGGCTGCCTGATTTATGGTCGCGTGCGCCTTTGATATTCAACGCTGCGGTTCCTGCCCGCTTCGCACGTGTGGCGAATTCAAGTCGCCGCCGGCTCCTGCGAAGTGCTTATCAGTTTCTTCAGTCTGGCGGACAATTCCTTGAGATGAAACGGTTTGAGCAGGTAGTCATTGGCACCAGCAGCCAGCCCTGCCTGCTTGTCCTGAGCGGTATCACGTCCGGAAAGCATCAAGATGGGCGTGGTACCACCTGTGGAGCGAAATTGCTTGCATACCTCCAGGCCGTCCATGCCCGGTAAATGGCCATCGAGAACGACAATATCGTAGGTCTCGAATTGCAAATGCTCTACCGCCTCAGGACCCGTAAAGACAGCGTCGACGATGAACTTCTCAAATTCCAGCCACTGACGGATTTGTTCTGACAGGAAAGTGTCATCTTCGGCAAGTAGGACTCTGGGCATTATTCAACATCCTCTTCGTCTCAATGATTCTCGACTTTGGACCTTACCGATTCTTCGCTGACGATCCGGCACCTTCCTGCTTCCTTTGCCAGGTATAGTCGTTCATCAGCTCGCTTGAGCAATCTCTCTAATGCTGTTTCATCAGCGGGAAAGCTTACCAAACCGGCGCTGAAACTGACATAAAATGTCTCGTCATGATCGCCCTTAAAGGGAATAGTGGTCAACTCATCGAGGACTCGTTGCAGGGCTCCTTTCATGGTGTCCTTGCTCTCATGCCTGAACGCCATGATGAACTCTTCGCCGCCCCAGCGCCCGCGCAGATCCTCGACCCGGAAGCGGCGCCTGAGCAATTGCCCGAAATGAGAAAGGACACGATCTCCGGCGAGGTGCCCGTAAGTGTCATTGACCTTCTTGAAATGATCGACGTCCATTAAACACAAGCTGAAGATCAGATTGTATCGTTGTGATTCGGAGTGAAGGGCCGTCAGCTGCTCCATGAACGCTCGCCGCAGAAGTAAGCCCGTGAGAATGTCCCTGTCTGCTCTTTCTTTGAGCAAACGCATCTTTTCCAATCGAACCCTCACGCGTGCTAAGAGCTCGACAGTAGCAACTGGTTTGGGCAGATAATCGTCGGCGCCGGCATCAAATGCGGCAAGACGAGTGTCCAGACCGGATTGCGCCGTAAGGAAAATGATCGGCAGATCTTGCCAGCGGGACAGCTCGCGAATCCTTCTGCACACTTCATAGCCGCTTGTGTTCGGCATCATGACGTCGAGAAGCAATAAGTCCGGAGAATAATCCTGCAGCACGGTAAGCGCCTCCGACGGATCATTCAATGCTTTGACGATCATTCCTTCTTTGCCGAGGGCAGCGTCAATTAATCTGGTGAAGTCCTCGTCGTCATCGATAATCAAAATGCGGGGGCGTCCTCTGAGAGCGATCAGATACTCGACGGCACTCTGCATCTCTTTCTGCCGCAGGGGCTTGGTCAAATACAGGGAGGCTCCTGCATGTGTCGTTGCGATGCGATCGGCACTCTGCGTCTCGTCGAGAATGAAGGCGAGAGGCAGCGTCTCGCAGCCTGGCAGACCTCTGAGATCGCGTGCCAGCTTGAGCGATAATTCATTGGAAACAGAAGTCATGTCTATGATTGTTGCATCGAGGGTGGTGCCTGTTGCCTTTTCGATCGCATCCTCATATGTATGCGAGCGAACGATGCGTGCAGGCAATGATTCAGGAGCATAGTCAATTGCTTCATCTGACTCTCCCTCCACAAGCAGCACTTTAGCTGTTGAGGAATCGTCCTCCCCGGGCGTCCCCTCAAACATCCTGCCGCCGCGAAAATGCTCGGGATAATCATGCTCGGCGTCTTTGGCCAACGAATCGACCAGCATATCTATATTGGCCCAGGTATTGGCTTCGATTGGCAAAGTGCCGTCAAGCATGTGATTGAAATCACGTTCGAGCTTGGCTGCCGTTTCCCCCAGGTGGTCGAAGCCGCAAGAGCTTGCTGTGCCCTTGAGGTTGTGAGACAACCTTCTTGCTTCCTCAAGCGCGTCTCTTTTGTCACATGCTGTCTTTGCTTTCAATACGGCATCCGCGATTGTGGAAAATCGTGACGGCAGAATGGAGGCAAACCTGGCCTTCAACGCAAGAAGTGATTCCGCTTCTTGCTTTTCCGCTTCGGCCTGACTCTCGCGGCCGCCCAGCTCACCGTCGATTTGGGCACCAAAAAGCAGAGGCTTGAGAGGGCGGTGCACGACGAGCGACACCCCATAACCCTTGGTCAGTTGCTGGTATAGATCAGTGTCGCGCCATTTGCTTGAGATAAAGACGACTTTGGTATCACGGTTCACTTGCCTCAATTTGACGATCCAGCCAACTCCGTCGATGTCGGCTAGATTTTCTCCGACGATGATGAGGTCTATCGAATTGCTCGAAACCGTATTCAGTGCTGCCTTGCCTTCCGTGAAGTGCATGACATTGTGCCCGCGCCCTTCAAGAAGCGACTTAACAAGGGCAGACAGCTGTTGATCGTTGTCAGCAACAAGAATAGAACTGCTCATTTCCCGCCTTCGATCCCTAAACGACGATATACCACAGCCACGCAAAAACATACGCACGCTGAGCTGCCGTCAAGGTGTTCTGATACCTTGGGAACCCACACGGCGTGAGGGCTCTCAATTCTCCGTCGCTGAAAAGAGAATCCCTGAATATTCTCGATCCAGCCGCGGTTCCGCAAACATGACAAAACCAAGCGCCGCCGCCAGGATGAGGATGGCTACGAATTGTATTCGGCAGGTTATCTCGAGGGTGAGAATGTGATTTTTTTGACGCAGCCAGTCGGCATGATCCACGTCAATGCGGTCTTCGTATGGTGAGTATCTCAGTTCAATCATCGGTCTGGGTGGCCACGCCGGTCGCCTGGGTAGTCTACCCACCCGGCTCTTCTCTCGAAGGAAGCATCACATTTTTTTGTGGAAAATTTGTGGAACGGCAAGAAGCTTTTTGGTCAATTCGATTGCTTCTTCCGGACTGCCGGCAATCTGGACCAGATCGGGGCGCAGGCCTTTGAAGAACGTCTGTGCTTCATCGCTGTCCGTAAGAAGTATGACGTTTTTGCCGCCTCTGAGAGCAAGAGCGACCTCGGAGGCTGTGCCTGCCCCCATTCCGCAAGCGATGACGACGTCACTGGTGAGAACATTTATGTAATTTCTGGCGCTTCCCATACCAGTTTTAACTGAAATATCCACATATTCAGAGGTATGGGTGTCATCGTCTGAAGGAAGAATACCAACTACCAGTCCTCCGCGCTCATGGGCACCCTTGCTTGCAAAATGCATGACTCCTTCCCGCCTGCCTCCTGTTAGCAATGCCCAGCCCATATCGGCAATCAAAAGACCCAGCGTCTCAGCGTTTTGAAGGTCGGTTGGCGAGGCCCCTGAGCCAGGCCCCATGATGCCAATAATTGCTTTTCGCATCGCAGTTTATTTCTTCTCTTCCAAATCGAGCGAAGCCGAATTAATACAATAGCGTTTGTTCGTGGGCTTGGGTCCATCGTCAAAGACGTGCCCTAGATGGGCGCCACAGTTGTTGCATGTGACTTCAATGCGCTCCATCCCATGACTGGAATCCTGATGAAGTGAAATGTTGTCCTTCCTGGCCGGAGCCCAAAAGCTTGGCCAGCCCGAGCCGGAATCATACTTCTGTTCGGAGCTGAAAAGCTCGGCACCGCAACATACGCAGCGATAAGTGCCTGGGGTGTGGCAATTGTAGTACTTGCCTGTGAAAGCCCGCTCGGTTCCCTTTAGTCGAGTGATTTCATATTGCTCCGGCGTAAGCTGGGATCTCCACTCCTCATCGCTTTTTTGCACCTTGTTGCTCATTCGCTTTCTCCCCGATTTGCGACCACTGGTGGATTCCGAACCAACCTTATCGTTGCCTGTCTGTCCGAATGCCGGATAGTCGCAACGGTTGTTCTGTAAGGACGGATGCGACTGCCCGTGCACATTTACCGGGCACATGGCCAGGATTACCAGGATTACAAGGATAAGCAGGCGGATTGATCGTTTCATGGGTAAAAGCCTAACATTTTCGCTCAAAACCCAACACAGGTGTTAGTGCTGCCGGGACCTCTTGATTGGGCGCTTAAGTGATATCTCTTAAGCGTCAATTGCCAGGAGGGGTGGACGGACCCCGAGTGCCAAGAATGTTCGTTAGGCTAAGTTACCGCTGCCAATTGTTCTAATCTTCTTCCGACCGCTTTTGCAAACGCAAACAATCGGCGATTTGAGCGTGAATTTCATCATCGCTCCAATTTTTCTTTGGTGCTCTTGTTGCTTGCCACAGCTCTTTTATGTGCATTCCGTTCTTCTGATACCTGCGCCCCCACGGATTGAAAATTGACACCTGTCCGGAGGAAGGATTGAAGTCGGTTACGACTATGAAATGCCCGCCTCCGTCGGAGGGATCTTTACTGTGGTCGGAAAAGGGCGGATTGCGCGTATCCACTCTCATGACCACGGGAAGATTGGCGG
>DATNRC010000555.1:0-10642 GCA_036703705.1 Candidatus Obscuribacterales bacterium | reverse complement strand
CCAGCTGACATGCTCTTTTATCGCCGCGCCTTTGACGACTCCTATGGTGCCCCCGGTGACATGAGCTTCGCCCGCTTTCATGCGGGCGAAGCTCGCCTTTTTGGACGCAAAGAAACGCAGGAAGAACTGGATAAAGCTTTTGAGTCAGCAGAAAATCGCGTCGAAGTCAAAAAGAAGGATGGTTCAGTTGTTGAGATGCGCGACGGTTTCGTGCACGCGATCAGGAAAGGGAGCGACTCAACTGCCATCGAATATCAGCGCGACGCGACAGGGAAGGTCAAGCTCGACGGCAACGGTCAACCTGTCGTAGAGCGAATCACCACAAACAACAATGGTGTAGAGTCCACGATCGATCTCAGTGCAGGAGCAAAGGACGCAGGTTTTGCCGACCTGGCTAAACGCATCCGGGTTGTTCAGTCTGGTGATGCGGTCGGCAACGTGATGATTGGATCCGAAGATGGCAAGACGATTTCCACGCTGCGCACCGATTTTTCCACTGTCACTCATGAATTGGTGAGCGACGGTGAAAAAGAACTGTCCAGAGTTCGGCAAGTAATACGGGCGGACGGCTCAACGACAACATACAATTATGCAAACGACAAACAGCCCACGAAAATCACGCAAATTGTCGAGCAGTATCGCACTTCTATGGGCACATTGGTCACTCAAACGTCGGATCGAGTAGGTGACACTGAGAAATTCGTCACGCACACGGACAAGAACGACAAAGTAAAATGGCGCACTGACGTAAAAGTAAGCGGCGATGGCAACCTCGCCTATAAAGAGCTCGTCAGCAATTTCTTTGACGGTCCGCGAGAATACAGCGACCTCGATCTTGGCGAAGCGCGGGAGAAGTTTCTCAAAACAGCCGCTGCCAATGGTGTCTTTAAGGGCGACGAAAATACGATTCTTTCATGGATGAATAAATTTGAAAGCAGGTGCAGAAGGCTTTCCGATCGCGGATGGAAAGCACCGACCTCCGAAGATTTGGCAGAGAGCTACAGAAACCTGGCTCGAGTTTTCACTGATGAACCGACGGGCAATGCAAAGCGAGTGACAAGAGCTGAACGCAGATTGGCGGTGGAATGCGAGCTCAAAGAACTGGCCGATCCAGTGAGGAACATAAATCAGGGACCTGTCGGCACGTGCGCACTCAATTCGGTTGAGGATTCACTGGCACAGCGCCGGCCGCAAGATCTGACGCGCTGGTTGAGGGAAGCATTGACCAAAGGCTGTGTCACATCGCGCGGACTCGACAAGAGTGGACACCATCGAGTGGTGCAGCTGGGCGCAAACCAGATTAAATATCAGCCGACCTATCACCGCAGTTATTCGAATCAGTTGTTCCAATTTGCTGCCATGGCTGCGCTTGGCTACAAATCCAACGGTTATGACTACCCTGGCACCACAAACGATCAGATGAATTATGTGAGCATGCTGGCCTCTGGCAAGAAGATTCCCATTCTCGATAATTGGATGGGTTATGGCGCCCGCAAGCAGGACATTATAAACTGCCTCAAGAAGGGCACGGTAGCATATATAGTGCCAGGCCACGCGATGGCGATCGATGATTACGACCCAAACACTGATCGCTTTCTCGTGAACAATTGGTGGGGCGGATCTGGCGACGGCTGGTACAGCGCACGGCGCCTTGGATTGAGATAGAGGCCCAGGGAACGTTCTACGGCGAAGCAATTTTGACACTGTTGAGGAGCCCGTCGGTGTTTTCTGGCATGGTAGTGAAAGGAGTGTCGGTGATGCCGCCATAATCGCCCTTTTTGCCCTCGGTTTCCATGGGGTTTTGGAGAGTTTCCTTGGTTCCGCTTACCCTAGAAGACCGGCGCTTCCGCTTACTCGAGAAGGACCGCGCTTCCGCCTGCACGAGCTCGAGAAGGCCGGCGCTTCCGCCTGCACGAGCTTGAGAAGGACCGCGCCTCCGCCCGCACGAGCTTGAGAAGGACCGCGCTTCCGCTTGCAGGAGGCTTGAAAGCCCCAGCTTGATAATTAGGACGGCGAGCGGTACCATACATCGCCTGTGTCCATGAGCCAGATTGGACTGCCTGAGTCTGGCCGATCGGTGGTCGGCATAAGCGAGCTGCTCTTAGCTCGACAATCTATTAGCCACTTACAACGGATGCTCATCGCGTGAGTCGTCTCCACAAGGATATAAGGAACGAGGTATGTCTCAGAATTTGCTTGCTGCCAGGAAACAATCGGAAGAAGTGCTCGAGCTTATTGCAAAAAGGGAACTCAGCGAAGATGAAAGGGAAAGAGTAATCAAAGAGTCTGTTCGATACTGGACGGATCATGTCAACCCTGGATTTCTGCAATACAGAAAGTCTGTAAGCACGGACTATACAGCTGTCGAATGGGACGATCATGGGGCGGTGTTCCGTGACGTTCACGGCAAGGAGTTCATAGATATTCTTGGCGGCTTCGGTATTTACAACGTCGGGCACCGTCATCCTAAGTTGTTGAAGGCTGTTCGCGATCAGCTCGAGCGCCAGGCGATTCATTCGCAAGAGCTGATTGATCCTCTGCGCACATATCTCGCGCATCTTGTGTCAATGATTACACCAGGCGATCTGCAATATTCCTTTTTCAGCAATTCCGGAACCGAATCCGTTGAAGCGTGCCTCAAGATGTCGATGTTAGCGACGGGAAGGCATCATTTCGTAGGCGCTGTCGGTGCGTTCCACGGCAAGACGCTTGGCTCGCTGGGCGGGACTTCCAAAGCTGTGTTTCGCGAGCCTTTTCTTCCGTTGCTGCACTGGTCGCATGTGCCTTTTGGTAACGTCGATGCCCTCAAGACGTTTATGGAGAGCAGCGATTTCTCGGGCGACAAAGTGGCGGCAGTGGTGCTGGAGCCCATTCAGGGCGAGGGCGGCATCAATGTTGCGCCGCCCGGCTACTTGGCGGCTGCCCGAGAATTGTGTGACAAATATGGAGCTATGCTCGTATTCGATGAGATTCAATGTGGCATGGGACGCACCGGCAAAATGTTTGCCTGCGAGCATGACAATGTGGTGCCTGATCTGATGGCTCTCGGCAAGGGCTTTGGTGGAGGAGTTATGCCTATCGGCGCTTGCGTAGGCACGGCGAAAACCTGGGAACGCTATATCGAAAATCCTTTCCTCCATACCACTACTTTTGGTGGCAATCCGCTGGCCTGCGCAGCAGCAATAGCGACGATAAATATCCTCCTCGAAGAGGATTTGCTCAAGCAAGCGGCGGAAAAGGGGGATTATTTGTTGACTCGCCTCCTCGATCTGAGCAAGCGCTATCCCGAAGTCATGGCCGGTGCACGCGGAAGGGGGCTCATGCTGGGTATGGAGTTTACGAACAACGAGCTCGGCTATGCTGTGGCGAAGAATCTTTTTGCGCGCAATATTTTGATATCGGGCACATACATAAATGCGCGCGTGCTGAGAGTTGAGCCACCACTTGTGATATCGATGCCGCAATTGGACAAATTTATTGAAGCCCTCGAGGATTCGCTTAAATCAGTGGCGAAAGAACATAATCTGTCTTTGGCATCTTCGAAAGCGTGATTACACATGACAAGACATTTGTTTGCCTTGGGATGGATTCTCGTCACGACCGTCGCCGGCTCGTCGCCTGCCAGTGCCGAGACGGCATCACCGCATGCGGCGGCAAGGAGCAGCGAGGCAACAGCTCAACAGCTGTTGAGAGTCAATGAGAAGTTCAGGCAAATATACCTTGAAGCGAAGAATGAAAAGATCAAGACTGCAAAGCCCGTGATCATCGTGTACAGCGATCATCTGGTGCTTATGGACAGCGATCGCAGAGAGGAATGCTTTTTCCTGCGGGACTCTTTCCATTTTTTGAAAACCATCGATCATATCCCGCTCGCCCTTTATTCCCTTCTGGGGTCGTCTGAGGGGCAGGACTTGTCCGAGCCCAGACTTCGCCACCTCAAGGAATTGCGCGCGCTCACCGAGGCGGCCCGCCGAGGCTTGCCGGACTGCCAATTTGACAGCAAGACGCTCGATAGACAGTACAAGATCATTGATCAATCCCTCGAAGTGATGGATCGCGTCCTGAGAGCAAAACACGTGGAGAGTCGTGAACTGCTGAGTTTTTGCCGCAGCCAGGGCGATCTCGTGCTGGAAAATGCATACGAAGCAGTGAGTCTGCAGCTCGAGAACATAGATCGCCAGGTTATGCTCTGGAAAAGTCAGTTAGGCCCGGAGAGATGGTCGCGTCTGCACGTCATAATTGTGGGCGGACACATGCCCAGAGAGCAACAGTGCTCCTGGCAATACTTTGCCAAGCTCCTTAAGGAAAAGAAGGAAGGAGACCGCATAGTATACAGTGAGGGCCCTGCCGAGGATGCGGACGCCTTGAACCTCATGGGCACTCATATTCTAGACCAGAGCATTGCCGAATACTTCTTCAACGACAAGTGGAGAATGCACCGCGATCTCTTGTCGGATGGAGCAAAGAGATATCTTCGCAAACATCCGCCGGGCAGGGTCAGAGAGATGCCATAGCCTTGTCTCGCGGGGGTTTCTCCGGGTACTCTAAATGATACTGAGCAGCAACTGGGAGCCTTGTAAGAGGATTGGTTATGAAACGAGCAATCTTGACCGCTCTAATCGCTTTGCTGTCTTTCTGCGGTTGTGGTGCGAAGGGTTCGCTCTCGCCTTCTGCCGGCGACCCCAGACCGTGGCCGACCAAAGCGTTCACGGCGACCTATGACATGACTACCGGCAGCTTCACCGTTCAACAACGCTGGATCTCGGATGGCAAGGGGCATTTGCGATTGGAGATGACTGATCCCTCCTCGCAATCTGTAATTGCCACAATAATCGATTACCCGAACAAAAAGGCTCTGTCGTTGCATGGCGCCCAAAAGATGGCTTTTGCCGTTCCTTGGGACAGACAGGATGGGGCTCTATACATCAACGAAACCACTGCTGCCGAGTTTAATGCGCAGCCTCTGGGCACGAAGGTTATTGCCGGTCATCCGTGTCACGGCTGGAAATACAGTAAAAACGGTATCGAGAGCGAAGTCTGGCTTGGCGACGATACTGGGTGCTATGTCGAAAGCAGTGGCACGACCCCGCAAGGAATGCACACGAAGCTCACTTTGCGCGAATACTCGGATGCCGTGCCTCCCGATTCGCTGTTCAGCATCCCTCCGGACTTTAAGACGATGGCCGGCTACACGTCGGCCCCGGCTCGCTGAATGGCTTGTTGTTTGTCCTTTCGCCAGTCAGCGGCTGACTTCTTTGCGTTCTTTTGCTGCCAGCCCGCGATCGCGGCGTTGCTCGGCAGCATAGATTTCATTTTGTGCTCGTTCGATGGCAGCTTTGATTTCAGGCAGTTTTGCCTTAGCAGCCTCTTCTCCGGCAAGCACAGCGCGACTGACAAAATCCTTATTGGCCGAGAGAATGGGTATTCCAGATAAATTAGGCGCGATGACGATGTCTGCTTTCTGCTCATGGAAATGATCGGCAACAGAAAGCATTATGGTGGCCACTCGATTTGCCACGGAGGCGACTGTAGACAGTTGTTTCGTTGTTACGTCCTGCAGCTCTTCATCAACGGAAACTGCTATTACAACCGGCGCTCCGAATTGCCTGGCTGAAACGGTGGGCAAATTCGCTCGGCAACCACCATCCACGTAGAGAGCGCCGTTCATCTTCACCGGCTTTACGATCGGTGGAATGGCAGAACTGGCCAAGAGTGCCTGAGCCAGATTTCCTTTTGACAGTTTGTATGACTTTCCGTCGAGCAAATTCGTCACTACCGCGCAAAATTCAACATCAAGATCTTCGATATTCCGTTTTGTTGGAGGCAAAAGCTTTTCAATGAAACGGGCATAGCGTTTGCCACTGACAAGACCGCCATTGCATTTGAATCCGAGGAGGCTGGCCCAGGCAACGGCAGAGCGGTTGAACAGCTTGGATCTTACCCACCAGGGTGCGTATGCTCTTTGCAGGGAGCCGTCTTTCATCATGCCTTCGATTTCCGAGAGCGGTACTCCGGCGCTGTATAAACCGCCAACTAGCGCACCCATGCTGCATCCGGCAATAGAGTCGATCTCAATGCCCGCGCGTCCGAACGCACGCAAAACGCCAATATGTGCTGCTCCCCGCACGCCGCCGCCACCTAGAGCAAGTGCCACCAGCGGTCGGCGGTTCTTTCTCCTTGCCGATGATACCGCCACGTCTTTAGTTTCCTCGCTGGTGACGAATGCGCTCTCCGCGCGTGCAGCATTGTTAGTTAAATGCGCACGCGATTTGCTGGTATTTGCTGCGCTCAGCTCAAGTGGCGAAACTGTGCATGCTGCCATTGCAGATGTCACCGCCACGGAGATCAGCTTGGAATTCACTTTCCTTACCTCCTTTGCAGGCCTGACCGGACGCCCCGCATACATTTGAGGGGTAAGGTCGAGCGCATGCAGGAATAGTTCCTGCTGAGCCTGTGTACAAAGCTTTCTTTGTTACAATCGTTGCCTGACGGTGGTCGACAGCCGGGGGCGGCATGCCGTTAAGGACCGCAATACTCAGGAACCTTTGCCGATGGACTGAGTTACACGTCCGATTAAGGGATCATCCTTGGCGAGTTTGTAGCCTTCGACATAAATGCGCGACACAATAGTGGACAGCGTCTCTCTGGAGATGGAAGCATCGCCGAACGGCACCCACAAAAGTTCGCCTGCAATAGGTTGCTCGCCTTTTACATAGCTGGGGAAATAATAGTCGATGTCCAGTGGTATCAGTCCAAGGCGCATAAAAAACGCCTTCCGTCTGACGCGAATATTCATGGCTGCGGCATCAATGCCGGTTTCTCTTGTCGATTCAATCTCGCTGAATATGCCGAGATAGCTCGGATATTCGTCTTCCAGCAGTTCTCCAAGCTTGCGTCTGTGAATTGAGCCAATGCCCTGACCGCGCATCTCAGGAACTACCGCAGTGTAGCAGGCAAGAAGGAATGGCGGTTCAGCTTCGGCTTCCCTGAACACCTCAGTGATCGTCATGCAGAGGATGTTTCCATCTTGGTCTCTGGTCTCGTCCAGCTCCATGACACCGCTTACGAGCTCGTTTTCCAGCTCTTTAACGTCCTGCCTCTGCCCGGGCGGAAAAGAGACCTCATAGACGGAGACCCAGTCGGTGTTTCCGTCTTCGCCATCTTTGCAGACGTGCAATGTCTTTGGTCCGAATTTGGTCTCAACTACTTCAACGGGACTCATCATTCTCTCCCAGAGTGCAAAGCCAAAGATCTCATGTTAGCAAACAAAGTTTTTAAGCGGGCAGGAATTGTCCAATCCCGAATCGATTATTCGAATGCGCTTTGAGAAGAGGTCAATGTGATAAATTGCCAGACACTTTGGAAATCCTCGAGGTGCAAACCGTGAACAGCCTACTTCGCAAACTTGTGCTTGTCTTTCTCATGACAGCAGGAATGGCGCTTAACGCCCACATGAAGGCAGGCGCCCAAGAAGCGCCACTTGCGGGGCTCGACGCATATGTGGAAAAGGTCATGAAGGAGGTTGGTGTTCCTGGAATGGCAATAGCTGTCGTCAAAGATGATGGGATAGTTTTGAAGAAGGGCTATGGAATTCGCAAATTGGGCGCACTCGAAACCGTCAACGAGAACACGATCTTTTCCATTGGTTCGACTACGAAAGCATTTACGGCAGCGCTGGCAGGCATTTTGGTCGATGAAGGCAAGATGCAGTGGGACGGACGCGTTGCGGACTATCTAAAAGGATTCGAATTGTACGATCCTTATGTCACTCGCGAAGTTACGATGCGCGACTTGTTGTCGCATCGAACGGGTCTGCCGCAGACCGATTTAATGTGGCACGCTTCGCCATTTACCCGTAAGGACATCCTGTACAGAATTCGTTTTCAAAAGCCTTCGCATGGGTTTCGTGCGAAGTATGACTATCAAAACGTGATGTATCTTGCTGCTGGTGAAGCTGAGGCAGCGGTCAGCGGGAAGAAGTGGGACGATTTGCTTGCCGAGCGCATTTTGGTGCCACTAAATATGAAGTCGTCCACTTCAAGGCTCGAAGACCTGAAAGAACAGGACAACGTAGCATCGCCACATTCACTGATTGACGAAAAGCTGACGGTGATCAAACCGCGAAACATAGACAATATCGGGCCGGCGGGTTCCATACTGTCCAATGTTTCCGACATGTCGCAATGGATACGTCTCTTGCTTGACGAGGGTAAATTGGGCGATCGCCAGCTCATTTCCGGCGGCTCTGTAAGAGAGCTCATGTCGCCAGTTATACATATGTCAGCTCCTGAGCTGATCAACAAAATCGATGCCGACTATTGCCAGGATTATGAATACGCACTTGGTTGGGTTGCTCAGATTGTTCATGGACATAAAGTCCTCTGGCATACCGGTGGTATCGACGGCATGCGATCTTTTGTTGGATTGCTTCCAGAAAAGAAAGCTGGATTTGTGATTCTGTCCAATACGGATGCCTTCGATCAGTGCCATACCATTGGTCTTGGCTACCGCCTGTTTGATATTTTGCTTGGACTTCCAGAAAGAGATTGGGCTGGAATTCTGCTGAAAGAGCGGAAATCTCAGATGCAATCGGCATCCCAACAGGGTAATCAAAGCTTTCAGGGAAGAGCGGCAAAGACGCATCCGTCCCTGGCCATGGATCAATACTGCGGAAAGTTTCGCCATCCGGTATACGGAGACATAGACGTTTCATTGGCAGGCGGGCATTTGGTGCTTAATTTCGGATCGCAGCGCATAGCCGACCTGGCGCATTGGCATTTTGATACCTTCCAAACAGCCTGGCGCGATCCATTTCTAGACAAGGTTCTGGTGACCTTTTATGTCGATAGCGAGGGCTTTGCCAACAAATTGGAGTTTCAAAACGCGGGGCTCTTCGAACGCGTAAAATAGCCCATTCCAAAACCGACTGCGCCGGGGGGAGACTTGACGCTAAAGAGATATCACTTAAGCGTCCGGACGGACCCTTCCTGACCCCTTATGGAAAAAGCCTCAATTGACGGCTGTTTCGAAAACCGACTGCTCCGGGGGGAGACTTGACGCTCAAGAGATATCACTTAAGCGTCCGGACGGACCCTTTCTGACCACTTATGGAAAAAGCCTCAATTGACCGCTGTTTCGAAAACCGACGCGCCGGGGGGAGATTTGACGCTCAAGAGATATCACTTAAGCGTCCGGACCCCTGCATCGGGAGGATTTCAAAGTTAATCTCGGGAATTGAACTTTTTACCGGAATTCGACGTAATTATTAGTAAAGAGTTCTTATGAGGACCGGCCCATGAGATCCGCATTTACTACGCTCCTCGTCTTTAGTGTAATGACTACGTTCTGTGCGCCCGCGCTCCCCAGGCCGGGTACAGCAATGTCCCAAGGACTGATCCGCGGACAGGACGCGCACGACAGGGTTACCAGCCTGACATCTTTGAATTGGCACAATTCTCTGTATCAGGCTCAAGACCAGGCTAGGCGTGAAGGGAAAATGATTTTCTGGGTGCACATGCTGGGCGACATTAAGGGGGATACTTGAAGCGCCGGCAATAGCCTGAGAGCCGTGTCGCTCTCGCAAGAACCAGCCTTCTCAACCCTCAAAAAGAATTTCGTATGCGGCGCGCGCGATATCTCCAACGAGACCTATGCCGGTATGTCGGGACGTCACGGCAATTTCGGCAATGCTATTCATACAACAAACGGCGCCGGGCCACACAATCTGCAGTTGTTTGTGATGGCTTGCGATGGAACGGTTTTGACATGTCTTCCAGGCTATTGGTCGCCTTCCGATTTGGCGGAAGAGCTGAGCTTCGCATCGACACTAAATGACGTCTGGACCAACCCATCATTGTCAGCAGACGAAAAAAAATCGGCTTTTCGCAAAATGCATCTTGCCCATGTACAGCAACACTCTCCCGCCATGGTACGGAGAAGCAGAATGCAAGGTTTCGATCAAGCTTATGAAGCCGAGCACCGTCCCTATACCTCAGATTGCATAAGAGATCCGCGCCTTGTGCAAGCAAGCATGAGCTCCGGCATGAAACCTCCGCCTCAAGCGTTCAAGACCACAGATCAAATAATGCATGAGCGCATGGCAAGCAGACCGTTTCTTCCCTATGAGCGCTTCGATGTTGCTGCCTATTCCGATTACGGAAAGCCTCTCTATGACAAGCATGAAGACGCCAGAGACGCAAGAGGTGGTGTCGACAGGGAATTGGCCAAAACACTGCCGCGAATGGGCAATCCTAATGCGCACGGCAGGGGCCGCATGGCCAGGTATGGGCAGCAGGAAGAAGCGCGTGACCCGAAGTTGTGGGGGCAGGCTACCTCAGCTACTCGCAAGCAATGGGGTTCTTCAGAGTAAGTCACCGAAAAGCAGTGCAAATCCGTCTCCGAACTGCTCTCCCCTGGTCAATCAGTGTGTGTGCTGGCGCTGCAGTCGATTGATTGAGAGCTGGTCGCTGCAGTCGATTGCTTGCGAATTGGTCTTCTCAATCACCTAACCTAAGTTACATCCTGACAGGTCCGAACAAGTTAAATTTCGGTCGGGAATCGGATTTGTAGTGCTGCAAAACCGCAAATTTTCGTATGGAGCAGCTTTGATTCGTCGATGTAGTGACTCAAATTTGCTGCCAAG
>DATNRC010000554.1:0-3508 GCA_036703705.1 Candidatus Obscuribacterales bacterium | reverse complement strand
CGTGGGGTCAAGCGCAAGATGAGCAACTATCCACTCGTGGTTAAATCCAAACATCGCTCCTTCCGCACTTCGCCCCAAGTGAAAATAACTCTACCCGTGGGCCGTCCCCGAAAACTCAGAAATTAAGGAAACGGTATTGGGCTTAGCCATCGTGTTGGCGCTCTTCTTCGTGCGCGGCACGGTCAGCCAATTGTCGATTTTGCAAGCCAATGCGTCGCGATTTGCCAACAATCAACCGTTGTTGCCCAAGCTCGATCTCCGCGATGAAATCGGGCAGGTCGATGCCCACTTCCATCAGATGGCTGACGCCCTTACCCATGCGCGCAAACGCGAGCGGGAGATGCTCGAGCTCGTGCAGGCAAGCAAAGAAAGGCTGGATCTGATGATTGAGAATATGCCTCTGGCGCTTGTAGTGGCGGATGACGAAGGGACCGTCCATGCTTTCAATTCCTCGGCGGAAAGGCTCTTCGAGCGGAAACGCGCGGAGGTAATCAATCATTCGCTGGAAGCACTTTTCTTGCGGTCCAATTCGCGCAGCGAGGCTAACATTCCGCTGAGCATCCTCAAAGGTGCGCGCTCCGGCGAAACCGTAGCGCTCGAGGTGCTGACCAGGCTGGGTGAGGCTATCCCCGTTGAAGTGACGACGTCGAGCTTCACAACGAGCGAGGGAAGACGGTATCTGTCCGCGATCAAAGATATCAGCGAACGTTTTCGCATCGAACAGCTGAAGCGTGACTTTTATGCGATGGTCAGCCACGATTTGCGCTCGCCTCTCGCATCAATTGCCGGTGTTTTGCAGCTTCTCAGGGAAGGACGATATGGAGACATAGGAGAGGAAGCGAGGAAGAAAGTAGTCGTTGCCGAAAGCAACGCCAGCAAATTGCTTGACATGGTCAACCGATTGTTGCAGCTGGAAAAGCTGGAATCGGGCACGATCGAGTTTTCGATTACCGACGTTGGCCTGGCGCAAATTTTTTCAGACTGCAAATCGTCGCTCGATCAATTCGCCGCCGATCGCGATGTGACACTGGATATAGCACCAACTGAGCTTTCGGTACACGCTGATCCAATCTTTCTTGCCAGCGTTTTGAACAATCTTGTGTCTAATGCCATCAAATATTCGCCACCTGGAACCACTGTGACGGTCAGGGCGGGCGACCTAGACCATGACGTGGAAGTGTCGATTCAGGATCAGGGACCAGGCATTCCCAGCCGCCTGCAAGCACAAATTTTCGAGCGCTACCAGCAAGGAAGGTCCGACAAAGCAGAAAGCGGATTTGGACTTGGCCTTGCCATAAGCAAGTCAATCATCGCCCAGCTCGGCGGCGAAATCGGCGTCGACAGCGAGGCCAGCAAAGGAAGTCGTTTCTGGTTTCGTTTGCCGAAAGCCCGTAGTTGAAAACTTGCCTGCCCACTATGCTATGGTGCTTGAAACAACAATCTTCAAAGCTTACTGCCCAACTCGAGGCGGTTTTGAGCGTGATGACAGTTCTGCCATTTGAAGGGCCGCCTGCCGCTGTTTATGCGTGTCTGCTCAATGAGCTCGAGAAGGCGGGAAATTTGATTGGCGGCAACGATCTCCTCATTGCAGCACAGGCTGTCTCTCGAGACCTCATGGTTGTGACTGACAACGAAGGTGAGTTCTCGCGCATCGGTGAGTTGAGGCGCGAGAACTGGCTGCGCTTAAGCACGCTCGTCCTGAAGCGAGGACATGAGCTAAGGCTCCAGCCGGTAGCCGAAGCCGCGCACCGTGAGGATAAGCGCCGGAGTGCCCTCTTTCTCAACTTTCTGGCGCAGGCGCAAAATGGTCTGGCGCACCGTTTCCACCGATGCCTCGGAGTCCGTCGGCCAGACTTTATCAAGCAGATCATCGGCGGAGAAAACTTTTTTGGGATGAAGCATAAACAGCTCGAGAAGCGAGAATTCCTTTGGATACAGTTTGATTTCTTGTCCCTTCATCGTCACCGCATGCTGCACGGGATCAAGCTCGATATCTCGGACTTTCAGTGTCTTTACTGGTGTCACGGGTGGTCTTCGCAAAAGGGCGCGCACACGTGAATGCAGCTCGCGCATGTCAAAAGGTTTCGTCAAATAATCATCCGCCCCCGCGTCCAGCCCTGTAATCTTGTCCGGTGTCTCCGAGCGTCCGGTCAGCATCAACACGGCTGCGACACCTTGACGACGGCGATACTCAAGAAGAAAATCGAGTCCGGATCCGTCGGGCAATTGCCAGTCGAGGACGATGAGATCGTAATCGATTGACGTCGTGTAAGCGACCGCGTCACTCAAAGTGTGCACGGCATCGACAAGGTAATGAGCACCGGTCAGGCTATCAGCGATCACGCCGGCCAGTTCTTTGTCGTCCTCTACCAGGAGAATCTTTGCCAATTTCTTGTCCTGCCTTTTCGCCCGCAACCATTATAGTTAGGTTCCACGAAACGTCTTATGCTGCTCGTCATTGAGACGGAATTCTGGCTGCGCTTCGGGGTGCCCAAATTGATACTATCTTATATAGGATTGATGCATCCAAGAGAGAAAGTGGCGACCAGACAGGCTTTTCAGCTTGTCCAATCGCCACATTCTCCAGCGAGACAGCTAAGGCCGGCTTACCGCGTCAGCCAGACTCCGAAGATGAGCCCGACCGTCAGCAAGATGTAGAGAGCGAAGAGTCCCGCCTTCTCACCAGCCGGCAGCCGGAAAACCCAGGGAGTCTCCCGCGCCTGACGCTCCACGGCTTCCATGTGGGCCTTGACCTGATTCCAGAAGAGGAAGACAAACAAGGCCGGCATGAAGTTGCCGAAGTAGACGAGGGCGTACACGGAATAAGCGAGGACGATGACAATGCCGACCTTCCAGAGGCGGCGGTCCAGCCCGCGCGCGATGTGCCCTCCATCCAGAGGCGGCACGGGAATGAGCTGGAAGAGGTTGAGAATGAAGCCCAGCTTGGCCGCGGCCAGGATGACCGGGCTGCCCATCATGCCGCCGGCCACGAATGTGACGACGGCAGCAATGGCACCGAGCAGAGGCCCGGCGATGCTGACAATGACGTCGTCTCGCACGGTCGTAGGATCATTCTCGAATTTGACGAAGGCGCCGATGATTACGAAAAGCGGCGGCTCGACCTTGATGCCGAGCCAGCGGGCGGCCAGGTAGTGCCCCATTTCATGAATCAAGATCACCGTCATCAGAACGGCAGCCGCAATGAAGCTGCCATACGTAAAGGCCCAGAACAACAGTGAGCCCAAAAACGAGAGGACAGGCCATTTGAGTTTTTCCAACATGGCGTCACCTTATTTCTTCTGTGCGCGATGCGCGTTGGTGCGAGCAAAGCTGCGAGCACCGGCTCGCAATTCGTTTCACTCGCGTTGGACAGCAAGGCAAGCGCGGAAGCGAAGGACCTTACGACGCCTTGCGACAGATCGTTTGGGCATCGTAAGAACGCCGCAACTTGACGGCGCGAACTCTCAGCTTGTTAGACGACAGGCATCTTCCAGGCGAAGGATTCAAA
>DATNRC010000553.1:0-13759 GCA_036703705.1 Candidatus Obscuribacterales bacterium | reverse complement strand
GAGATTCTGTTTTGGGCGCCGCGAACGCTGATGTGCTGTCGCATGGCGATTGCTTTATCGGTCAAGCCCAGCAAGAGGTCGATAAGAACGCCATATTCGCTTTCGTTGAGGCTTTCGTCCGTAATCTTCAGTGTTTGCTGCACGCCTCTTACGATCGGATCGATGTACGGATTGTCCTGCACCAGCACGGACGTAATGGCATATCGGAGCTTGTCGTCATTTTCCGTCTTGAGCGCGTAGCCATGAATTGCTTCGTCCGGCACGATTTTGCCCAGCTCTCTAACGAAAGATTCTTTGTGGAATTGTGACCAAAACAAAATTTTGGCGCGCGGATTCTCGGACCAGATTTGTTGCGCCGCTTGAATGCCCGACATCTCCGGCATGACGATATCCATCACCACCATATCCGGCTGGCGCAAGCGGAACAATTTCAATCCTTCGGCGCCGTTGAGCGCTTCGTAGATTTCCACCGAATCCACGGCTTGATTGATAATGGCTGTCACGTGCTGCCTGAGGGCCGCGACATCGTCGACGATCAAAACTTTATAGGTAGCCAAGATCAAGCTCCTTTGAGCATATGCCAGAGGATTGTACTGCGCTCGAGGAGCATTTTCATTGCCCCGGAAAGAGCACTTTCAGGCTGCAAGAAGCATTTGCTGTCACAAGGCTCTTACGGCGAACCGCTCGTAGGTACCGTCATTGCGGAGATAGAAGCGAGTTTCTTGCCGGTTAAGCGTGTTTTCGATCACGTAATTCATTTGCTCTCGCCCGCCCCCATCCAGACCGACGCGCCAGTTTTGTCCCAGTTGACGTTGAAGCACATCACGAATCGCCTGCGCGGCCTCACCATCTTCGCCGTGGATGGAAAGGGCATCACGGGCGAACCCGGCTGCATACTGAGACGGGCCATAGCTCTTCAGAGCATCGGTAAATTTCCTGCATGCATTCTCAACGCGCTGCCCTTCCGGCGTCTGTGCTTTCACTGTGCCGCGCGGGACCAAGGCAATGGAATCGAAAAATTTGTTGCTCTCCGGTCCGTTGATTCGCTCTTGCCCGCCTGCAGCAATGAGCACATATTCTTGACTACGATTGGGATTGAAAACGACGCGCAAACGCATGGGCTTGCCTGATTCGGTGCCGGTGCCGGAAACATCCATGTACCAGAGGCCCTCCGCAGTTTGGCGCGGATAACGAGCGGCGGATTCGTTGAAGTGCAGCTGCCTGTGGTAGTGGTCGAGGCGCTTATTCAATTGCCCGATCAAAACCTGTGGTTGCTCCTGCGTGATGTCCCTGTTTATGCGATGCATGATCTTCAACGTCAGATCATTGCCTTCCCATTTCCAGCACAAATAGCGGCCGCTCCTCGAAAAACTGCTGTTGCCCCAGGCGAAGGGGTCACCGCCGAAAGTCCTCGGCATCTCAGGGAAATACACTTTGTACTCGCCTTCGTCATCGATCAAAATACCGCTGGCCGGATCGTAGCTGAAGATCGCCTTGCTCTCTTCCGTAAATTCATCGGCATACGGATTTATGTGCGTGATCTTCGTGTCCGCCCGGTCCTGCACAATTTTTCCACCGTTCGTCATTATGCCGGCAGAACCTGCACATCCACCCAGCGGAGCCGTGGCGGCAAGTAAAACAAGGACACCGCAAAATTTTCTTGACATGATCTGCCCTCCTCGGGGCTTATTTTATGTGATGGTGATTAGTACCTGACAGCTTAATTGGTTGCGCCTTAATACGGCTCTCAGCCTGGCAAGCGGCGTCAATATGGTCGAGAAAACGCCGCGGAGGAGGGAATGGCAAGAGCGCTATAAGCCGCCTGTGTCTTCATGAGCTGGGCTCTTCTGACTGGGAAAAACGCCGCGGGGGAGGGAATGGCAAGAGCGCTATAAGCTGCCTGCGTCTTCATGAGCTGGGCTTGGGCTCACGTGAGTCTCCATCGGGCAGGCCTCGAACCCCGTCGCATGAGCCGGATTCGTTGATGGCGATAGATCGCAGGGCGGAAGAATCAACGGCAACGAGACCGCCGCTGCGATCGACGCAAATTGTGGCGCCGGCATGTTACCGCCGAAGAGGGGACGGGGGCGGAACACGCGCGCCGGTCTTGAAGCACCTGGTCTGTAAATGGGCACGAGAGCCGGCTTGCTAGGACGGACATGATTGCGACTGCCGGCGATAAAGGCGTTGAAGTCGCTGCACAGAAGATCGCGATCGAGCATGCTTTCAGTGACCACGGTAATCAGATTGTCAGCATCGGCGTTGTCCGGCTTGCTTTGATGGAATTCGGCTATGTCTTGCCACACCGGTAATTCGAGCTTCTGCCTGCTCTGAATCTCGATGACTCTCTTGCCATCGATCCATGTTTCCGAGAATTTACCGCTGTTTAGATCGGCTATCAGCCAGCCAAGTTGTGGATCGCCGAACAGACGCTCCGCTATGCCAACCAGAGTCTCACCTGGAGAGATCAACCACGTGGGGCGGTAAATGGTCGTGTGCTTCGGTGAGGATTGAGATTCGTCTTGCGATATTTCCTCCGCCGCTTCGCTCAACTCTCCTGCTTCGCCGCTGTTCATTCGCCGGTAGTCGACGGAAGCGTTGACGGCAC
The DNA here is from genome assembly GCA_036703705.1 of Candidatus Obscuribacterales bacterium. Classification (GTDB taxonomy): domain Bacteria; phylum Cyanobacteriota; class Vampirovibrionia; order Obscuribacterales; family Obscuribacteraceae; genus DATNRC01. The sequence continues at coordinate 11,151 of DATNRC010000553.1, read as the reverse complement.
CAGATATGGTGTAAGCGGCGCCGCCGGACTTCTTGACCGTCTCCGTCTCTTGCGCGCCCTGCAAGAGATTGTCTTCATTGCGCACGGGCGGAGCGAAGTTGAGCGAAGAATTGTCGCCCGAGGCCGTGCCTTTCAGGGACGTGCTCTCGACCCTGGCGGGGCTGCTTTGCCATTCGCCGCGTCCGGGTATAAATCCCTCTTTTACGATGCCAGCCAGAGATTGCCCGATGCCAGCCGGAGATTGTCCCTGTTTGCTTGCCTCTCCGCCTGGAGCTGCCGTTGGCTTTTCCTGGCGGCATGTGAAAGTCCTTGCATTGCCTGAAGTGCTTTCGGAATTGCAAGTCAATACGCGCTCGACGGGCAGTTTGCCCGGCGTTGTCGGGAGCGTGCCTTGATGAGCGCCCGCACGCACTCGCGCCGTTCCTGCTGCGACCATGAGAGCGGCGATGGCGATGTCCACGCCCGGAATATGGCGTTCGTTGCGGGTTGTGAATGTTGTGTTGATGGAAGGATTGAGTATCTCACCAGTCATGAGGTCAGTCTTTTGTGGAATGACGATGCCGAGCGGCGTGCGATTGTCGGCTATTTGATTGCTGCTAGAGCCGTTGACGAATCCTGGCGTGCGCTCAACAGGAGCGCGTCCGCCCATTGCAGGATCCGGCAAAGCGCGTTCTTGGGGAATTGGCTTTGTCGAAGCATTATTCTGTGCCGTTTCGAACTTGCTATTTGATGCCTGCACGTGGGATTTCTCACCACTGCGCGATTCCGTTTGGGCTTGCGCTTGTGACTTGCCGCCCGGGCGCGATTCAAAGGTGGTTTGTCCATGAGTTGTTGCGCTGCGCATTTCGGCAACGAGCTGCGTTTGCGCTTTCTCGCCGTTGCCTGTGTCGGCGCTTGCTGCGGATGATTTGTCGGCTCTGAGTTTGGCAATGCCGCCCGCCGCGATGAGCGCCGCCAGCTCTATTCCTGTGAGGAACCGCTTGGATGTGTCTGTCGATGTTTGTTCGCTCAAGAGTTTGCCGCCTTCCGGCCTCTGACCGAGAGCCTTGTCTTGTTGCGGCAGGGCGCTCTGCCCGATTCTCTGGTCGAAATTGAGATCTGGTGTACGAGCTTGGGATACGGAATTTCCTCTTCCCGTAAAGTCGCCGGCCTGCGAATATGTCCTTACGGCAGCGTCCTGGGCGGGAGAGACAATCTTGCCGGTCATGTCTTGGCTGTGCGAGCCGTTAGTTTTGAGCGATTGAGGGCCCTTTTCGTTGAGTGCGCGACTGTCGGCGGAATGCTGATCGATCCTTGCGGCTGCAACATTCATTGTTGTCTTGCGATCTTGCGCCTGAGCTCCGTCGGCATCCGTTCCCTGGACTCTGTCCGGCATTCTTCTTGCTATGCCGCTGGCAATGATGACGCTGGCAAGGAGAAATTCTCCGCCCACGTATCGATTGTTGCCTTGGGCATTGGCGTCTGCAATTTTAGTCAGTTGTTTGCTTGACTGCAGCTCATTGCCCAGCGCCTGACTCAATGTGCGGGAAACAGCCTTGGCCTCGGTTGCGGCAAATTCCTGAGCTTGTGCGGTGCGGCGGACTGCCCCCAGCATCTGGCCGCTGTCGTTGGAGGCAAGTGAGCTCGGGTTGGCCGACTTGGTGCCGGTGATGGCAGCTTCGCCGGGCATTTGAGTGGGGCGAGTGCCGGCATTGCTTCGCTGATCTGGGACGTCGCCGGCGGTGCTGCGGCGTGCGACAGGACTTCGATCGCCTGCATTGACTGATTCGCCTGCAGCATTAAGGGCGGCCGGCGCATTTGATGCGCTACCAAATCTGGTGCCTTCATTCTTCGCCGCTTGATTAGCCTCTGTCTTGTTCTGTCCCTGAGGTTGGACGCCATCGCTGCGGATTGAAGGCATCTGGCCTTTGACGCCATTGTCGATCTGACTGCCGTCGGTGCCCGAGCGCTTGCTGTTGTCTGCTTCCAGCTTGCGATCGACTGGCTTGCCTGTCTTCTGCTCGTTGGCTGCCTGTGCCGCTGCGTCGGCCGTAAACGGAGTAAAGCGACCCGACACTTCCTTCTGGCGTGTTTCTTGACCTTCCTTTTGGGTGGAGTTTGAAATGGAGCCTAATTTGCCGCTCGGGACAGAGTCTGAGCCCTGGCGGACGACAGGATCGCGCGTGGCGGCCTCGACAGCTTTGTTTTGCCCTGTAACTCTGGCTTCGCTGGACTGACCGAGCACCGGGCGCTTGTCTGATGGCAGATCTGAGCCTGTTTGTGCTTTTGGCGCCGGACGCTGATCGACAGGCAATTCCGTCTTGCTTGCTTCGGTGACTTTCCTCGATACCTCTGCGGTCTTGAGTCCGTCTCGAGCTGCGATCTGCTCAGGCAATTTCTGACTGTTGGTTGTTTTTGGCTCTTTTCCCTGATCGTAGTCCGGACGTTGACCGGCAGCGCTATTTTTGGAGTTTTGGACAATTTCGACTGTCTCTTTCTTTTGTGGCGCCGATGCTTGCCTTTCGTTTGATTGTCCGTCATTGGTGTGAGACGAGGGCGGCATGGCGATGTTTTGCTCTCCTCTCCGGTTTGCATTGTTTTCTTTACTCAGGATTGCAGCCGCATTCTTTTCAATGGATTGTCCGATTGCTTCTTTTGTTCGATCGAATGTGGCGCGGGAATCGCCGACACCTTCTGTTCTGATTTGCCCGTTTATCTCCCGGGTTTTAGCTTCAGCCTTGTTCTTTTCGAACATCTGCCCCAGTGCTTCTTTCGTGAGATTGAGCGATGCTCGCGCATCACCCAGGTTTTCGATCTTGATTTGCCCATTGCTCTCACGGGTTTGAACCGCAGCCGCATCCTTGTCGAACACCGATCTGATGGCTTCTTGTGTGCGGCCGGATGTTGCTTGCGAATCGCTATAATCTGCCTTCACTCGCGCACCGCTGGTTTGAGCGATCTCTTCTTTTTGCTTGTTTGTTTGCAGAAGGGCATTTTGAGCGCGATTGGAGGTTTCTCTCCCATCCGGGATGTTATCTGAGCGGATTGGCCGATTGCTCTCATGGGTTTGAGCGGCAACCGTATTTTTCTCAAGGGCTTGTCCTCCGAGCGCCCGCTCAGTCGTTTTAGATTCGGACTTTTGCAGTTGTTTGTCTGAAATCTGCGGGTCTTTGGCAAGAGTTCTTTCAAACGGCGGCGTTTTGTATTCGCCATTTTCGCCTTTCGGGTAGGTTTGTTTGACTTTCGCCATCGCGGCCTCTGTTTGCGCGTCTAAGAGGCGTTTTTGGGCGATGGGCGCGGCAGGGAAAAATGCCTTTGGCGCGCTGGATTTGTACTCGATGGCGGCATCCAGTTTTTGCGCCTTCTCGATTACCGTGCCGGCCGCCTTTCTTGCAGACGATATTGAATCGCTTGCTTCCGCCTTGAATTCGCCTTGATTGCCGTCTCGACTCTTTGACGTCAATCCGAACCCGGCATCCTGCCCCACCGATTGCCTCGCGCTTTGTGGGGTCGTCGACTTCTCGATGCGCAGTGCGTCAACCGGCTGCTTGTCGCTGGTGACCGGCTGCGACAGAGGGCTGTTCAACATATTGCCCGGCAGCTGTTCCACTTTTCGCGGGCTCGGTTCTGAAAAGTGTTGTTCTTGCTGCCCCAGTGCTTGAGCCTTTTGCATAGCTGTCGTTCGAGACCAGTTGTCGGCTGCGTTGGATTGTACGGCCTGGACGGGCTTTGCCAAAGGCTCGGACCGAGTATCTCCCCGCGTATGCTCCGTCTGGAAGTTGGCTACTGGCGTCGCCTTCTTTTCGTTCTTGCCTGCTATCGGGTCGTATACCTTTGGCTCGACCACTGCCTCGTTTCTCATGATGTTCATCGGTCGGCCGATGGTGCCGTCTACCGGTTTGAACGTTGACTGTGCTTGTCCGCGTGCGTAGACTTCGGTGGATATGACTCTATCGGGTGGCAGATTGGGCTGCGCGAGATTGGCATAGAAGGCATTGGTCGGCTTTGTTTTAATGCCGTCAGTTGCTTTACTGTCGGCTTGTATATTGACGTTGTTACCGTTCGTTTGCGCTTTGACGTATTCAGTTGTCTTCTGTCCCGGCTGCACATTGCCGTTGTCGACGGCTTTGCCGCTCGTTTGCACACTGACGTATTCTGATGTCTTCTGTCCCGGCTGCGAATTGGCGTAATCAATTGCTTTAGCGTCTGGCTGCAGTTTGACGTATTCTGATGTCTTCTGTCCCGGCTGCGAATTGGCGTAATCAACTGCTTTAGCGTCTGGCTGCAGTTTGGCGTATTCGGTTTTCCTCAGTCCCGGCTGCGAATTGGCGTAATCAACTGCTTTAGCGTCTGGCTGCAGTTTGGCGTATTCAGTCGTCTTGACGTCAGGTTGCGCAGTGACACGTTCCGCTGCCGTCAACGTCACTTTCGCGCGGTCGACGCTGTCTTTGATGAGCAGATTGTCGAAGCCGACTTCTTTCTTTAGGCTTGTGTCGCCCGTGATGTTCGTCCTGGCGGGCTCGGTGAAAGGAATGTTCTTCTCATTAATCTTCAGTTGTGTGCCATTTTCAAACGTCTTTATATGGTTGTTTTCCACAACGATTGGCGGCTCGTTGAGCTTCATGCCTGTGGCATCTTTTTTCAGCCCTTGCTGTTGAGCGTCGATAAGGTTTACGCCATTGGCGGACTTTGTGACGGCAGAATCGGCGGCCACATTTTTGTCATTGATCTTTGCATATGACGCCAGAGACTGAGCGTTCTGCGCACCCTTATCAGTCGTCTTCTTATCGGGTTCAGAAACTTTCAGAAGCGTTGATTTGCCGGTAACATTGCTGTTGACCGACATGTATGTGCCGGCGCGACTGTAGGCAATCTCGCTAGTGGCGGCTTGACCCTGGACGTATCGGACCGGAGGTTCGTCCTTTTCGCTCTCTTCCAGATATTCGGCTGTTAGTAAATCGAGAAAGTTCCAACGGTCGTCTTCGCTCACACGATCTGACGGTGCGTCGTTGCCTGGCGTGAATGGTGCTTTGACTTCGGATCCGTCCATGACCTGTCCAGCGTGAGCATCTGGGGCAAAATATGTCGAGCGCGTAGATGTCTCTATCCAATCTGCTTCGCTGTTGGACAAAAACCTGGATTAAAAGGGACGTCTTTTGGCAAAATCCTGGCAATTTTTGGCTGCGCGGTTAATTCTGAACATTAAATCATTCAATCCAGCGGGCAGCGAATCTCTACCAGAGTTCCCTTGCCGTTACCGGGATTGGGCGACTGCCAGGCGATATTGCCGCCGATTAGACCGGCTCTGAGGCGCATGTACCGCAAGCCGCGTGATGTGTCGGACGCTTTCATCATGTCCATGCCTTTGCCGTCGTCATAGATGCGTATGACCAGGTCTTTGCCCTCTTTGGCCAGCGAGGCGCCCACTGATGAGGCCTGGGCGTGCTTGCAGATGTTGGTGATGGATTCTTGCACGAGCCTGTAAACCAGCTGCTGCGTCACCATCGGCATGCTTTTCAGTTCATCGGACGGCACGTCTTGTGAAAATTCAATCTCGAAATTCGCTCTTGCTGCGCCTCTTTCCAGGCATTCCTCCACGGCGGATGCCAGGCCGAAATGCTCGAGCACGACTGGTGACAGGCTGTCCATGATGTTTCTGATTTCATTCATCGCCTGGTTCAACAAAGTGCGGATTTCATCAGGCAGGCTGGGATCCTTGCTGTCCGCAAAGCGGTCAATTTTGCTCTTCAGCGCTTTCAAGTCGTTCAGCACCTGATCGTGCAGGTCGGCAGCCAGAAGACGCCTTTCCGTCTCGTCTTGTTTGACGAGCGCCAGGCGCGACTCCATCAGCTCACGATTGCGCAATTTCAGCTCGTAGTATTGATTTTCCAGCTGCCGCCTCCGCCCATCCCAATGTTTGAGCAATATGCCGCCAGACCAGGCAAGCACCAGCGAAAGCACGAGTGTGAGCGGCCGCCCTTCGCTTTTCAAAACGCTGATGAAAAGCGCTTCAAATAAAAGACTTAAGACGACCAGCTGAATGATGCTGACCATCCGGCCTGCTGTGCCCAGGCTGTAGCCGGCAGCCGCTGCCAGCGTGGCGAAGATGAGGACGCTGATTGAAGACAGGAAAATGGCAAGAGGCTGCGATTCCAGGGCGCGGGGGGCGAAGTCGGGCGAAGCCGCCGTGCCGATGAGCTCGATGAACGCCTGATTGAGCTCCCGACTGACGAGAGCTTCCTCTTTGCTCATAACCGGCAAAAACAGGGCAGCGACCGCGGAGGACGAAAGAGAAATCGCAAAAATCTTTGCCCACCGGCGGTGTTTCGGATTTTGCTTTATGTGGTTGATAATCTTTTGAAGCAAGTCGTCAGTGCTTACTCGCGGGCACAATCAAATCCCCATTCTACGCGCAAACGCTGAGAACGGCGGTAAAGGCGACAGCGGATGAAGACCCTTTTAAAGGGTGTTGCCGGATGTGGAGATCGCATGCCAAGGTGAATGCAATACACTGTTTCCATTGGCATAATGTTTAAGATCGTTTGTGTATACCTTGAAAGCCCGTAGGGAGATTTGCGCCAGAGGAAATGAGCGACAAGATACGCATTATCGTCGTCGAAGACCATCAAGCCACATTAGAGGGGCTGACCGGCGGATTGTCGCGTGAGGAAGGCTTTGAGATTGTCGGTGCTTCCGAAAACAGCGACGAGGGGCTGAAAATCGCCGAGCAGTTGAAACCGGATGTGGTACTGCTCGATTTGCATCTGCCGGGCAGTCTTGGCCCCAAGGAAATGGTGGACGAATTCGTGCGCATCCCCGACACCAGAATCATCATCTTTTCCGCTGAAAGCAGGCTCGCGTTCATTCATGCGGTGCTTGCGCAGGGCGTCAGCGCCTATCTTCTCAAGTCCGAACGCATAAAGACGGTCGCCGACACTGTACGCAGAGTGATGAAGGGCGAAAGCGGCATCGTGTCTGACGGACTTACTTTTGACCATAAGAAGCTCACTCCTTCCGAGCAGGAGATTCTTCACATGCTCGGGCGGGGTATGAAATATCAAGAAATAGCGGACAATCGCTTCACATCGATAGCTACCGCACGCAAGCAGTGTGAAGTGCTTTTGCTGAAACTGGGGCTGGAAAACCGCGAACAGCTCATTGCCTGGGCCGTGCAAAATGGATATGGAAGCTTCGAACTGGGCACGTAGCATTTGGGGATCTGCTCGGTCAGAACTTGGTCCAGCGATGATGCCTTGATTTGGGGAGGTCTATGCGGAAGGCTCAGGGGGCTGTCTCAATAGGTGATTTGCTTACCAAAGCGGGTCTGGTCACAGACCAGCAATTACGGCAGGCCCTTGCCATTTCGACCAGGACCGGTGCGTCGGTCGGCTCGGTGCTCGTCGACACCGGGGTTCTTTCCGCCAACACCTCAAGAGCTGCTGTTCTTGCGCAATCGCTGGTAAGAGAAGACGTTCTGCCGGTGGAAGTGGCAACATACGCTCTGCAGGTGGTTCAAGAACGAAACATCGCCTTTGAAGAGGCTCTCGAATATCTTGGCTGGCGCTCTGATTACCAGCAAGTTACAAACAGGCTTGGTCAGCTCCTCTACAAGGCAGGCATCGTGGCTGAGCCTGCGCTCAATGCGGCAATTGATGCCAGTTATGCCAGCGGTTTGCCGCTCGGTCGCGTGCTTGTTTTGCGCAAAGTGATTCCCGAGTCTGTCGCCTATGCGGCGCTCACAGCGCAGGTTTTGATTCGGGAAGGAAAGATTACGCAGGCGCAGGCAATCGAAGCATTGCAGGCAAGCATCCACACGCGCAAAACGCTCGAGGAAACGCTGGAGAATGAAGGCATTCTGCCGCGCAAGCAAAAGAAGACAGTGCGCCTGGGTGAGCTGCTTATAGTCTCCGGCCTGGTTTCCGAAATTGATTTGCTGTCCGCTGTAGAAAAAGGGATGCTCGAGGAAAAACCAATCGGGCAGGTCTTGCTGTCGTTGAATTTGATCGATCCGCCCATGCTGGATCGCGCGCTCAGCCTCCAGAACATGGTCAATGCGCAGCAGTTGAACCCCTTTGAAGCGGCGACCATGCTGCAAGACTTCAAAAACAATCCCGGGGCGGCCGAACCCGTTCCGGCTGCGGATTTCGCCCCTGCGCCGGATGGCGCCAAACCCTTGCAACCACAAGAAATTCCCGAGATGCTGCGTGTCTTCGGGCTTTATAACGAGAAGGATCTTTTGAGCGCCGTGCAGGACCTTTTGCTGGAAAAGCAAAACCTAGCATATCGTGTAGTAAGTCAGCAGGACGAAATGAAACTGAGGCTGGCACGCGACTTGCATGACACGGTGATTGCCGATTTGATGATGCTCAAACGATACATCTCAGGCGACAAGAAGCTTTCCAATGAGCAGATCATCGAGATTGTCGACCATGTGATTAGGCAAATTCGCGATTTGTGCAGTGATTTTGCCCCCAGGCATCTGAAGGACTGGGGATTGAAAATGTCTGTGGAAGACATGTTGCAGCGCATGAGCCAGCGGACGGGAATAGCAGCCACTCTTGTCTGCGGCATTGACTTGCCACAGCTCCCCGAGCCCGTCGAGCTGCATATTTTCCGCATTTTTCAGGAGGGTCTGAACAATGTGGAGAAATACTCAGGGGCCTCCAAAGTTATAGCCCGTATTGATGCAGTGGACGAGAACACTCTCAGATTTTCGCTCGAAGACAACGGCAAGGGTTTTGATCCGGACAGCCAGGAAGAGCGCAAGCCGGAGTCAGGCGGCATGGGCATGGGCGGCATGAAAGAACGCGCCGATCTTATACGCTGTTTCTACCCGACACGCCTGTACGTCGATTCGCAGCCGGGCAGCGGCTCTCTGGTGGCCCTCGAGGTGACCATTCGCTGAGAATGCAGTGAGACGCTCCCTCATGGCGATGCAGCCGGTGATTTTCTCCTTAATTCGCTCCAGCGTGAGCGTGCCGACATTGTCTTAGAGCTTATGGGCAGGCAGCCAGTGATTTGCTGCTTTTTTTCTTCCGTATCTAAAAGACAGGAAACCGAAGATGTATGCGCATCCACGAGATGGTTGCAGTCGACAGCCTTTGATTTCTTGAGGCATCAAATGAGCAGGGAGCGAGCGATGGTATCGTATATGGTGTCACAGCGGGCAAAAGAAATTTCATTCATTTCCCGTTTGGGTGATGCCGAGGGGGAAGGAGATGGCGAGAATCGCCATCTCCTCTGACGCGCTCGCGGAGACGATTGTGACGTCAGCGGCAAGGTGCTTGAAGTGCACACGATCAGTCCCGCGGCAGCACGCGCTCGTTCCTACCTGGCTCGTTCGGCGCCCACCGAGGGGAGCCTGGCGCTGATCACGATTTGGATTGGAATCCCGAAGGCGCTGTCTGCTCTACAAGCAGGCCGAGAACACCCGGGCTGATTTGGATACGCGTCCAATCCGGCGTGTGGAATGATAGGACGTTACCATCCCAAATGGGCGTTTGACGGTCGGTTATCCACTCGCGAATGGTCCTGCCGTCCTGCGCGATCAGCTGTATCTTGTAAGTCACTTAACTTCCTCCCGAAGTTGTGTGCCTCTCTTATCCCTGTGCGAACACGATATGTGAGAAACACATGTATCAGGCGAGACTGTGTGCGGACTGCGGAATCCGGACAGTCGTTGGAATCAATGCCAGCGCTCAGCACGCGCCGTGCGACCTAACATCAACTCTTTTGCGTGCCCTGGAAAACGGCTATGAGAGACTCCCAGTCTTCGCTGGTCAGTTCTTCACCGCGCTCTTGCTTGGCGGACAGCTCTTGCCAGACTTCGCGCCGCATCTGTCGCCCGGTTTCCTGCATCGCAAATTCGCTGGTGCCATCTTCCCTCAACCTGCCGTTGGCAAATTGCTCGATGCGCATCAATTCAAGTCGAGCGCATCCTTTGACCCGCTTGGCGGGCGCGAAGCGGGATGGTGCTGCTGGATCTCCTGACGGCATGGGCGGGAGCGCTCACAAAGAGCGAGCATTTGCTGGATGAAATTCACAATGTTTCCTCTTTACTGCGCTTTGAAAGGGGCTTTGCCGTGAATCCATTCGAGCGCCGCCAGATTGAGAGTGGGCAGTCTCCCCCCGCAGGCAGCGTTCACCGTATGCTCGCTGCGTGTTTCGATGAACACCACGCCGGGGGCCGCCGCAAGCTCAGCCAGGTGCTCGGCAGGGGTCGTTACCCCGAAGAGGATGCAATCCTCGTCCTCGTCCTCGCCTTCTTCGAGGCTTTTGCCGGCGTCTGCGTCCAAACGGAGGATGAGGGCCTTAACGGCGTCGCCATCTTCCGGGCGTGCCGTGATCACTGCGCTTATTGGTTTGTCGGCCTCGTGTTTGATCGCGAATTGAACCTGCGGAGTAAGTTTTTGTTCTGTCATATAGCCTCCCAGTGAAATTACTCAGATCATTAGCAGGTACATGATCGCGGCGACGGCTGAGCCGACGACGCCCCATATCAAGCCGAGTTTGAGCGCGGCAGAAGGGGAATCAGCAACCTTGGCATTCAGCATTCCCAGACCGAAGTAGACGGCAAAGGCAGCGATCAAAGTGCCAATGCCGGCTGTCCCCGCCGGAAGCAGGACGATACATAGCTTGGCGATCGCGGCACATATGGCGAGCACAAACAAAACGATGGTCAATGGCATTTCAGTTTTTCCTTTCTGTCGTTGCGAACATTTTTTGAGGCGCGTGCTCATCGCAAGCGCGTTTTGGTGATCAATTGAGAACAAAGGCATTACGCCTGTCGGTCTCACTGGTCCAGGCTTCATCGGCAGTGCGCTGTTGTGATCAATTGAGAACAAAGGCATCACGCCTGGTCGGTTTCACTGGTCTAGACTTCATCGAACTGAGCGGAACAAGGGCGCTACGCCTGGTCGGTCTCACTGGTCTAGACTTCATCGAACTGAGCGGTTGTGATCAATGGAGAACAAGGGCGCTACGCCTGGTCGGTTTCAATGGTCTAGACTTCATCGAACTGAGCGGTTGTGATCAATGGAGAACAAGAGCACTACGCCTGGTCGGTTTCACTGGTCTAGACTTCATCGAACTGAGCGGTTGTGATCAATGGAGAACAAGGGCGCTACGCCTGGTCGGTTTCAATGGTCTAGACTTCATCGAACTGAGCGGTTG
>DATNRC010000552.1:0-6815 GCA_036703705.1 Candidatus Obscuribacterales bacterium | reverse complement strand
GTCAAGAAGACACAGTCCGCCGATCGCACAGGGGTCTCGGTGCGGCGCCTGGAAAGTGATGAGCAGTTAAGGCAATTGGCTTCAATGGCGAGCGGAGAATCAGATGAGGAAGTAGCGCTCAATTTCGCTCGCTCTTTGCTCAAGCAAGCAGACGGGGCAAAAAATCCATTGCCTAGACCGTTTTAACCATGTAACCGAGCAGCGCCCGCAGCGTTGACACTTGGGCGTCTCATTCCATAGAATGCACTTTTGGCGAGCAAATTGGGGCGTCGCCAAGTGGTAAGGCACCTGGTTTTGGTCCAGGCATTCCGAGGTTCGAATCCTTGCGCCCCAGCTTCTACTCCCTTACGGGGGAGATCGGTGAGTCGTCATAGCAAACGCAGAAGGACATTGAGGGGCCATGGAGAAGATTAAGTTATCGGTAAAGGCTCGGGAAGAAAAGCGCCCGAACCAGCTCAGACGAGAGCAGAAGATCCCGGCGACACTCTATGGGCCAGGACAACCGTCAGAAAACGTTCAAGTCGACGCCAAAGAGTTTTCCCGCCTTCCAGGCGCTGCTTATTCACATATGATTCAGTTGGATTTTGGCAATAACAAACCTGTCAATGCCATTATCCGTGATGTCCAGCGCAAGCCTACCACACATGAAGTTCTCAACATTGAGTTTTATCGCGTGGCTCTGGATCGCAAGCTGACAGTGACAATTCCTCTCATGTTCGTAGGAGAGTCGCCGGCTGTCGCCCAGGGCGGACAATTGATCGAAGTCTTCCAAGAAGCGGAAATCGAATGCTTCCCTGGAGACATTCCAGACAAGCTCGAGGTCGATTTGAGCGTGCTAGAAGAAATCGATCAGGCGATTCACTTCTCGGACCTCAAAGTTTCCGACAAAGTGAAGATCCTCAACCCGCTCGATGAAGTAGTTGTGCGTGTAGTGGCGAAGCGCATCCACGAGGAAGAAGCGCCGGCCGCTCCGGAAGCTGCTGCCGCTGCCGAAGCTCCTCAACCAGCAGAAGCCGCCGCTTCAGCCTAGGTTTTCATCCATCAGAGCTCTTTTCTCCTTGCCGGTTTTGCGCGGGTCCCGAAAACCCAACCGATATCGGTTCAGTTCTTTGCGCTCCCGAAAACCCAACCGATATCGGTTCAGTTCCTTGCGCTCCCGAAAACCCAACCGATATCGGTTGGGTTTTTTCGGCATCACCTGCCGATTCCCGCTCATTACGTTGAATTGGACTCTTTAGCGGCACCCCCTTGCCAAGAAGCGCCCGAGACCTTCAATTTGCACTCACTTCTGTTCGCCGCAGGCTCGCCTATACTTGCAAATTGTTGCTACATATGAAAATCGTCCCTGCAAGTGGCAAAAATGCGTGTTAGGGTTTTACCAGTTATTCTTGACATGGGGTGCTCATGAAAAAGACCTACGACCTGTCCAAAACCGGAAAAATTCCTGGTGCCCGCATTGCGATTATTCAGGCGTCCTGGCACAAAGAGATAACAGACCGCATGGTGGAAGCAGCTGCAAACATCCTTGAGAACGCTGAATGCCAAGCCATTGATGTTTACATTGTTCCGGGCAGCTACGAAATTCCGCTCACGGCCAAGAAAATCGCCAAAACTGGAAAATACGAAGCTCTATTCGTCTTCGGCGTAATCCTCAAAGGCGAAACCGATCATTATGACGTCATAGTGCAAACGTGCATAAGAGAGCTAGGAAAAGTGATGTATGACTGGGAAATACCGGTCATCATGGAAATTCTTCCCGTACGTGATATAGAACACGCTGTCGCCCGAACTCAAGGCGAGAACAATAAGGGCATCGAAGCCGCACAAGCTGCAATCGACCTCATATCTCTCTATCGCAAATTGCAGTCGCCACAAATCGAGAACAAGGCCCAAACATCGTCATTGTGCGCTCAGTTGTGATCACCTGAACTGAAATAGTCTTCGCGAGCGGAAATGAAGGGTTCAGGAATTCCTGCCCGCATCGGATAGATCGTCTTCGCCAGACCCCATGCGAGACGAAGATACCGAAGCAATCTCCTGGGTCGGCGATGGCGGCAATTCCTTTTTGTCTACTTCAATCGACTTACTCTCTACAGGCTTCGGCTCTCGTCCCAGGGGCGTCTTTTCGACCACCGGCAAACGTACGGTAAAAGTCGAGCCCTTGTTCAACTCGCTTTCCAGATCGATGCTGCCACCATGTGCCTTAATGATGGTGAGGGCGATTGCCAGCCCCAGTCCGGTGCCGCCTCCATACAGGCGGCTACGAGTGCGGGAACGCTCCACTCGATAGAAGCGATCGAAAATTCTTTGTTGGTCAGCAGGGGCGATACCGATGCCGGTATCAATGACCCTGACAATTGCCTGCTGATTGCTGGAGCGCAGAGTAACTGTCACTTTGCCACCCGCTTGAGTAGCCTTGACTGCATTGTTTGTGAGATTGAGAAACACTTGTTTCAGGCGATCACCATCGGCAAAAACATAAACCGGGTTTTGCGGCATGATGAATTGGATTTCGATCTGCTCTGGCGCAATGACCGTAACTGTATCCTCGACACCAGCCAAAACATCACGTAAATCAATCGTCTCCTGCTGGCTGATGATCGCTTGTCCCGCGTCAGCGCGAGCCAATTGCAAAAGGTCTGATACCAATCGAATCAAGCGCCCTGATTCATCGGAAATAGTCTGCAGGGCCTCAGCAAGGAGATGCCCATCTATACTTTGACCACGCCGAAGAAGCAATTTCGTGTATCCCTGTATGGACGTGAGCGGAGTCCGCAACTCATGGCTCGCATCAGCAACGAATTGACACTGTATATTCAATGACTCTTCGAGACGGTTGAGCAATTTGTTGAAGGACTTTCTCAACTCCAGCGTCTCCAGCGTCTCATGAGGATCCACGTCGAGCCGCTGCCTGATGTCCATCGTTGCCAGCTTAGTGGTTGCCTGCAGAAGCTGGCGAAGCGGTATGAGGATAATGCCCGAGAGAAGCCAGTTAATGCCGATCAAAATCGGAATGAGCGGCAAATACCACAGGAAGTCCGTAAAGCGCGCACCTGTGGTCCCGACGACTATGACGTGACAGATGACGATAGGAACAATTGAAGACACCGACATGACCAAAGCCATGCGTGCCCGCATCGATTTACTCCAATCCGCCTTAAACATCATCCTGAACCGCGGAGACAGCCAATGACCATCCTCTATAAACGTCGATAGAGGAAAGCAAAGACACTAGAAATCCATTCTACCGGAGATATGTAATTAGCTCCAAGACAAGGGCGCTGGAAGCCTGCTTTGATAGCAAGTGAGACCGCCCATTGGCGCGCCGGCTTAAGACAGTCCTCCAGGGGGCGTCCCAGGCTCTGTCGAGGCATGCTTGGATGGCGTTACTTTCTGACATAAGCCAGAAATTGCTCATGAACATGTCCATTGCTTATCAGGCAACTTCCAGTGTAAATGGAATCAGATCCGGACAGATCAGTAAATCTGCCGCCGCTTTCCTCGACGAGTATTTTCATCGGCGCCAAATCCCATGGGCTGACGCCTACCTCGAGCATCGCTTCCGCCTTGCCCTCAAACACTAGGGCAAAGCCATAATAATCGCCAAACCCTCTTTGCCTCGCAGTCTTGAAAACAATCTGCTCGAACCCGTCCCACAACCCATGCGCGAGAATGCGCGCCGGGGAACCAAAGTTGAACTGAGATTCACTTATGCTGCCGATGGCAGAAACATGAATTCTGGAGCCGTTTTTAAAGGCTCCTGAGCCTTTTTCGGCCCAAAAGGTGTCTGCAAAAGCTGGATTGTGCACGACACCAAGAACGACCTCTCCCTCGCTCTCCAGAGCAAGCAGGGTGGCAAAAATCGGCACTCCTCGGGCGTAGTTGTATGTTCCGTCAATCGGGTCAATGATCCATCGGCGCCCGCTTTGCCCCTTGGCGGCGGTTTCGCCCTCCTCTTCTCCCAGAATGCCGTCGTCGGGATAGCGGGCATTAATGGCTTCACGAATCAGCCGCTCGCACTTCTTATCTGCAATGGTCACTGGACTGCCGTCTGCCTTGGAGGCGACGTCTCCGCAGCAGCCGAAAAATTCCATGGCTATGCGTCCAGCCCGTTCGCAGATATCCAGGGCAAATACAAGCTCGCGAGAAAACGGCGCTTTCGGCACGCCAAACTGCGAACTCACCGTCTTTTTCGCCTTGCTTGTGCGACCTTTCTCAGCCATTGTCGGAATAGTGCAAGTTCAATTAACAGTATTGGAACTCCCGGCGGTTTGTCCGACGGGAGTTCCTGTAGATCAGATCATGCTAAGCGAGGTAGGAACGAATCCGTTTTTAGAACAGATATTCGTAAATAGCACGGGCACCACGGCCGATACCGACGCCTACGTCGCGGATGTCGATCGCTGTTCCCTTAACCACACGCTCCCAGATGAAGCCCTTTTGTCGCTCAGCATAAGCAAGACGCATGTCTTGCTCGATGTTCTTCTCTTCAACTGCTCTCATTCTGGCTTCGAGGCTGTCGACACGAGCCTTCAAGTGGTTGAGCTCACCACGGAACTCTTCCAAGAGCGCAGCAAATTTTTCCAGATCGGCCTTGTCGGCCTTTTGTGCAAGCCTTTCGACGATGCACTGCTCGTACTTATAAAGCGCAGCCGCCAACTCAAAACGTGTTGCTGACTTCTGACCACGGTATGTCCTGTCCGGGTAACCGACCAAGATGTGGCAGGGGCTGTTGACCAGCTCTTTGAGGGCGTTGTATGCCCATTCATTTCCCACAACGTCAGTCAGTTCGCTGACATTACTAGCACCTTGCGCATATACAGCAGACGTATTGATTAAGGTGCTCGCACTTACGGCAACGAGTGCGGTAAGTAAAGATGCAAACCCCTTCTTCATAATAGTAATCACTCCTTCGCAATGACCTGAATCTAACGTTCGCCATCATAGCTTAAATATTCCAGACCGTAGAAGTACTAAAACGTGCAAAAAGCAAAAGCTTATACATTGACTTCGCGAAAACCGCATCAGCTCGTCCAAGAGCACACCTTAAAAAACGCTAACAATTTAACAAGAATGTCCCAAAAATATATTGGTCAGAAATCCGAAGAGGCAGATTATGCCTTGAATTCATGGCAACCAATTATCAAGAACTCAATCCCGACGTCAAGACACACATTTATCGGACGGTTGTCATAAACCGTGACGCAACCAAATATGGTGCCGCAGTCCCGCGGTATCGTATTTGATGCCGCGAGCAGCGAGTGATCGGATGCCTCTGTGCTTTTTTCGAGAGCGCTTGCGTCTACTACAATTTTTTGCGGCCGGAGATTCATTGAGTGGCAGCCAGCCACGCGATATGCAAAGGACCAAACTGAGAAGCCCTGGTCATTGAGCTTAGTCCGACTTTGCGGACATCAGGCTCGCGGCGCAATTTGTGCCGCAACGACCCCCTTTATGCAAAGGCAAAGTCTCAGACATCGGCTCGCGAAACAGGCGCCGACAACAACTTGACGCGCATCTGTAAGGCAGTACATGCCTCGCCGCGCATAAAGTCAGGAGCAACAAAACGCTATACACTATAAGATGTAAATTGAAGGACCTCTGCCGTGGAACTGAGAATCGCTCACCTCTATGCTCGTTTTCTCAACATATATGGCGACCGCGGTAATATCATCACCCTGTCGCAGAGAGCCAAATGGCGCGATATAGACGTAATTGTCAAACCAATCAGTCTCGGGGACAAAATCGATCCGGATTATTTCGATTTCTATTTCATCGGCGGTGGGCAGGACAAGCAGCAACAGACGATTGCCGAAGATCTCCTTAAACGATCGGGCGAGCTCAAGGCGGCCGTCGCCTCAGGCGCTGTAATCCTCTCTGTTTGCGGGGGCTATCAGTTGCTCGGTCATTATTACAAGCCTCACCAAGGCCCTGAATTGAAAGGCATTTCCCTTCTTGATGCTTATACCGTGGCTGGCAACTGCCGCATGATTGGCAATGTATTCATTCGCCGCGACGACGGATCTACTCTTGTCGGCTTTGAGAACCACAGCGGAAAGACGTATCTCGGCAAAAATGTTCCGGCCCTGGGAAAAACGGTCATAGGCAACGGGAACAACGGTGAGGATGGGCTGGAGGGGGCCGCCCAGGGCACTGTCTATGGTACTTATTTGCACGGTTCTCTACTGCCGAAAAATCCGAGATTTGCAGACAGTTTGATTTTGCAGGCCCTTGTTCGGCGTTATGGCGCTCTCTTCCTGAAGCCACTGGATGACCATCTTGAAGACATGGCCCACAAACGGGCGCAATCTCTGCCGGCCTGAATCCGCAGCATTTGCGACCTGTCGGCGATTGAAAAGCGCGCTCCCTGAAAGTCATAGGGCAAAAGACGGCTTGCCACGAGCTCTTGCCTAGCCAGATAGCCAACTAACCAGCTAGATGGCTCAGAGCACATCAACACCCCTGCCACATGCCAGCCCAGTCCGTACAGGCTTTCTCACATGCTTGCTGTTTTTCGCACAATCGCAGTTTTTAGATTAAATGTGTAAGATAGCTACTTTTATGTCCGCTTGACATGGTCTATATTTCACTTACTTGTTGTTACTTACTAATGGCGGACCTGCAATGAATCAATCACGGAAATCTCCGGGCCTCTTCGGACGCCCAAAAATCAAGGTTTTGGCCCTTGCAGCCCGACTCGAGCAACAGAGTGTGGTGGCGTTCGCCCTCGCAGCGGCATTCGTGTGTCTGGCACAACTTCTGGCTGTCAAACCGTAGCTCAAACGCCGTTAAGAGCTTGATTTCGGGCATATTAC
>DATNRC010000551.1:0-2984 GCA_036703705.1 Candidatus Obscuribacterales bacterium | reverse complement strand
CCGCCGCTTGTGGCCAGGAATCCTCTTGCCAGGTGGACGAAACGCAAAGGCATCTCCGCCGCTTGCGGGAAAAGTGCCCCCTCGACGAGATCGAGAGCAAGAAACAGAAGCAGGGCCAAGACCATACCGAGAGCGATGATTGTGTATGGCGGCCAGCGATTAACTTCCCTGGTAGCGCACCTTATGCTGCCCACAACGTATGCCGCTGGAGAATGTGGGCTGTCTCTATGAGGAACGGCGTGCATCAAGGAAGACTCCATCGACTCCATCGGCTCTAAATCCTCAGTATGAAGCTTTTCTTAGCATGCCCGCATCGGCCGAAGTGCCAATCGAGGTGGTGTCGGAAAAGAATCCACCCGGGGGATGATATGAAGCCCGGTAACCAGGGCGACACTATAGGCAGTATCAGGTAGTTTTTAGGTGTATCTCATGAGAACAGTGATTGAGCCCTTCCGGGTAAAGACGGTCGAGCCCATCAAATTCACGACCGCCAGCGAGCGGCAAGCGATTCTTTCGAGGGCAGGCTATAACCTGTTTTCAGTCAATGCCGAGGACGTCATTGTCGACCTGCTCACGGACAGCGGCACATCAGCGCTTTCCCATGAGCAGTGGGCTGCAATGATGCATGCGGACGAATCATACGCCGGCTGCAAGAGCTTCTTTCGCTTACGGGAAACAGTGGAGAAGATATTCGGCTTCCCGGAAGTGATCCCGGTCCACCAGGGAAGAGCGGCAGAGCGCCTGCTCTTCGGCCAGTTGGTTATGAGCGGCGACGTGATCGTGAGCAATACACATTTTGACACCACTCGCGCCAATATCGAGGCTCTCGGGGCAACTGCCCTGGATTTGCCCAGCAGAGAGTTTTTGCAGTCTGCCTCCATGTATCCCTTCAAAGGTGACATCGACCTTGAGAGCGTCGCCGATTTCTTAAGCCGCAAAGATCGTCCGCGAATGCCTTTTGCCATGATTACGATTACGAATAATGCTGCCGGAGGACAGCCGGCGTCCCTGGAAAATTTGAGGGAGTATGTGAGGCTTTTGCGCGCGCATGATATCCCTCTTTTCATTGATGCCGCCCGCTTTGCTGAAAATGCCTATCTGATCAAGCTCCGGTCGCCGGAATACGCCAATCAGTCGATTGAGCAAATTGTGAAAAGCATTTTTGAGTTGGCCGAAGGCTGCCTCATGTCAGCGAAGAAGGATGGGCTTTCCAACATCGGCGGCTTCCTCGCCCTGAGAGATAAGCAACTGGCGTCCCGCCTCAAGGAGCAACTGATTCTTACTGAGGGTTTTCCCACGTATGGCGGGCTTGCCGGAAGAGATCTGGAAAGCATCCATGTTGGGCTGAATGAAGTGCTCGATGAGAGCTATCTCCGCTATCGGGCAGTATCTGCTGAATACTTGGCTCGCGGGCTGTTGAGTCACGGCATTCCAATCAGCACGCCGCCAGGAATGCATGCCATCTATGTCGATGCCGGCAGATTTCTTCCCCACATACCCTGGCATGAATTCCCCGGACAAGTGCTTGTCTGTGAGCTTTACCTCGAAGCAGGGGTTAGAGCTTGTGAAATCGGCTCCGTCATGTTCGGGAAGACCGACCCCAGTACAGGAAAGGCGCTTCCCGCAAAGTCCGAGCTTGTGCGGCTGGCTTTGCCGAGAAGGGCCTACAGCCAGAGCCACTACGACTATGTCATCGAGGCGCTTGCCAATGTCTTCGACAGAAAAGCGAGCCTTGCCGGCTTGAAGATGGTAGAGGCGCCTTGTCGACTGAGACACTTTACCGCTCGTTTTGAGCCTGTTGCCACTCGGGCAAATCTTTCCGCCTCCTGCTAGCAAGACCTGAGCCACTTGCCGCCTGCAACGCAGTAGATGTCCGGGTCGTCCGGTGCGATTCAAGCGTCCGTTGGCAGCATCACTTCGCCACTCGGTCTATACCGTATATTAATGCGGAAGGCGCATCAGGAGATGCGGCCGTAGGAGTGCAGCCCGCCAATGCCCAGGAATGTAAAGCCCAGGTACGTCAAAAGGGTGAGCAAAAGACCGAGGACGGCGCACAAGGACAGGCAGTCGCTGTTGCTTCCGGTGCGGGAGCGCAGATGCAGGTAGGCTGCGTAGCTGAGCCAGGTGGCAAGCGACATTGATTCTTTGGGATCCCACGACCAGTAAGATCCCCAGGCGTGATTCGCCCACAGCGCACCGGTGACGATACCAAACGTCAAAAGAGGGAATGCAGTCGATATGCACTTTTGGGACAGCTCGTCAATGGCGTCGACTTGTGGAGTAGCCGGATATGCTTCCCTGCTCTCCGTCACAAACACACGGACCATGCCCGTGCAGGTCACAAGAAGACCGAGCCAAAAAATGAGCTGCACGATCTGAGGTTCTAATTTGGTGAAAGTGCCGAGAGCAATGCTTGCCAGGCAGACAGATAAAGCTGCGACACTGTAAACAGCCGTTTTGATGCGCCGGGCAAGCCAGAGATGGCCGATGGCGAGGAGACCTCCCATGACAAGAAATGCATATGAGACTATTAGCGGTGGCACATGTATGGCGCGCCAGTAGCTGACAAGTGCCGGCATGAGCGGCTTGATCTCGTGCTGGCTGGCCGGCAGCCAGCTCAGATAGAGGAATACGCAGCTAACCGTCAGCGCAGTAAGCCATCCCATCTGAGGTAGTCTCTTGCTCCTCCCCCAGAGAAGAAACAAAAGCAGCAAACCCCATGAGAAAAGAAGGAGACTCTCGTACAGATTGGCTATGGGAAAGCGAGCCGCCGCAAGGCCTCGGGCCACAATCGATAAGGTGACACAGGCAAAGCAAAGTGCAAGCAGAGCCGCTGCCGCAATGCCTATCTGCCTCGCTTTTGCTTGAAAGGCGCGAGATAGCATGAACATCCAGAAGGATGCAATTGACGATATTCCCGCGATGTTGGATAGGGCTGCTTCAGCGCTCACTGGCAATCGCCTCCTTGCTCTCACCAATCCGCC
>DATNRC010000550.1:0-11827 GCA_036703705.1 Candidatus Obscuribacterales bacterium | reverse complement strand
GAAATACTCATCAATTTCGCGCCGTTTGGTCTCTCTTGCACCGCCGACAATTTCCGTCCCGAGCATGGCGTTTTCCGCCAGGGTTCGCCAGGGCAGAAGCGGTGCCTGTTGCATGGCGTACCCCACTCGGGCCGATCTCTCCATCGCCAACTTAATCGAGCCTGCACTGGGCGGCTCCAATCGCGCAATGAGGTTAAGCAGCGTCGTCTTGCCACAGGATGACGGACCAAGCAGCGTCGTTATTTTCGCCTCCTCCAAAAGAAGCGAAAACCTTTCAAATACGGCGGTAGTTCCCCCGCTCCCCGAGAAAACTTTGCTTACCGATTCAATTGCAATTCCACCCACCGCCAGTATCCCAAAAGCAAAGCCAGATGCCCGCGCCCTGGAAACATAACACAGCCCTCTCCGCCGTTCAAGGCAAGTAAAGGGAACGACCTGTGCAATTCCCCATAAAACAAAACATTTGTCGGTGCGACCCTATCCGTGGCGTGGAGTCTGCGGAGGATGAAAATATGAAATGGGTTCGGCGGCAAACAAATACTCTCAAACGTCAGCGCGTGATGAGATCGATGTTCCAAAACAAATGCACTTGTGGAAGACCGATCGCGATAGGCGATCTAATCTACTACGACGCAGCGACCGGGTTGGTGCGTTGCTATCCTTGCGGGCAAACGATCGACAAATTGGCGCAAGAGCAGCTCATAGAGGTTGTTCCCATAACTGATGCTCAAAGACTCATAGATGAGCTTGCGCGCCTCAAGGTCCTGCCCGATAGCCTTGAAAAGCGGGAGAAGCTCAAGACTTGCTTCGAACAATTAGTGTCAGAGCATTCTGCCGATCAGGAATTCATTGTCTTCATTCGCCGCTTGTTGGTACGGGCTCAGCCGGCGTTACGAACCAGTACTGCCCGCAAGGCAAGTTTCTGCCACAAATGCAAGCAAAGCATGGCGGAAGGCGCTGTGATAGCATGGCACCCACGAACGCGAGCAGTTATCTGCATCCTGTGCATCCAGCGCATGCTCGGACTGCCTGACAGCCTCGCATAGTCTGCTATCATGATGCAATTCCAATTTCATTTAATGAGAAGGATAAGGAAGCTGGGTACAGAGATGCTGACTGCATGAGGCAAATAAATGTACTGGCCCACCGCGCAGGATTATACGGAGGCGGTCCAAAACCCCTATCTCAACTTCGACGATCCCGAACTGAGGACGGGAAGCCCGGAGTTGACGCCCTTCGGCATTCCTCGTCCTGTTAATGGCTCCTTCTCCAGCGTTTACCGATTTCAATGCGGCACGAGATCTGTCGCAGCCAAGTGCTTTTTGCGCAATATAGAAGATCAGCATCAGCGGTACGCGCATATCAAGCAGTTCCTCACGTCCTCCCGACCTTCATTAATGGTCGACTTCGCATATATGCAGAAGGGCGTGAGAGTGCGCGAAGGCTGGTACCCGGTCGTGAAAATGGACTGGGCGGACGGCTTGACGCTGGATCAATGCTTGCGCACAAATGCGGGAAACGTGCAACAGACAGCGCTGTTATTGGAACAATTTGCCGCTCTGGTGCTCGGCATGCAGCGCCTCGGTATCGCTCATGGTGACCTCCAGCACGCCAACATAATCGCCTCCCAGAGAGAGATAAGGCTCGTTGACTACGATGGAATGTATGTTCCATCAATGGCCGGCGAAAGAGCAATTGAGATCGGACACCCAAACTACCAGCACCCTGAAAGAACGTTGTCTCAGTTCGGTCCTGATGTGGATAATTTTTCGGCATGGATCATTCACAGCTCGCTGCTGTTTTTAAAACTGGATCCGGAGCTCTGGGACGCGTTCAACGGCGGCGACGAATGCCTTTTGTTCCGCCATTCGGACCTGACCAATCCCGACAACTCTCCTCTTTTCAAAAGATTGAGTAAGCACCGCTGCGGGGAGATTAAGGAGCGCGCCGACTTTATCAGGAGGCTCCTGGAAGGCCCGCCTGATCGAATTCCTGCTTTTGCGCCCGATCTGCCGGACCTCGTCACCATCAAGATCAAGCAAACCGTGAGTGCGGATAAAAGCCTGGTTGCAGAAACCGCGGTGGACGTCGAAACGAAAGGCACAACGGCGCCAAAAGTCGAAACGAAAGGCGCCATGGCGCCAAAACGACAACACGGCAAAAGTTCCTGGCCGACTGTTGACGAGTATCTCGATGCCATTACCAGGAATCCATCTTTCAGCGATGCGCAATTGCAGTCCGCAAGACTTATCGAGACTGACACAATTGTCGGGACTCATGGAGTGATCTGCCACCTCATGGGACCGCTGCAAGACTTCGCAATCAAGCTCTTTCTGTCCGACAATCCCGAGCGCGAAATGCGCTATGAAGAATTACGCTTTTACCCAAAAGGAGCCAGCAGCCGTTATTTTGTCAACTTCTCCTACCAGAAGGAAGGCATCAAGATTGGCGGCAGGCACCTGCCGATTTTGAAAATGGATTTCGTGCGTGGAGAGACTCTGGACAACCATGCGATCTGGCATTTGAGAAGCGGAGAGCAAAGGGCCATTAACCGCACTGTCGACAAATTCAGAGATATGGTTGAGGCATTGCGGGTAAGCGGTATCGCCCATGGTGACCTCGAGCCGACCAACATAATCGTAGACGAAAGCGGTGAACTAAAACTGGTCGATTATGACAATATGTACAATCCAGGTCTTGTGCATCTTAAGAGCCTGGAAACAGGACATCCGGACTATCAGCATCCCGGGCGCACTTTGTCCCACTTCGGGCCTTATGTGGACAATTACGCAGCTTTCATTATCGACAGCATTCTCAACGCAATTGCTCTCGGTCCGGCTGTCGATTACTGGGACTGGCACCGCTTTCTTATGGAGCTCAAGTCCGATCCTGATGCCCCTTTAAGCAGCGTGCCTTCAATACTCTTGAAGCGAGCGAGGGCTCTGCGTCAAATGCAGAGATACAACATCGAGCAGGTTCCGGCCTTGAGTTCGAGCGTCTATTTATCATAACGATCTGCATCTATGTTTTTTGCAGCGGCCACTCGAGAGTGTCCAGCCGGGCCGCAAAATGAAAAAGACCATGGCTATCTTCAATTTGCAAACCCAGCGGAGCGCACATAGTGTTCATTTCAATCTCCGCCTCTGCACGCTGCAGCGGCCATGGCTTATGGTGCACCTCGCCGCGATACAAGCTCTTGCCGCTCACAGCAAAAAGACAATAACGCTCCGTCAAGAAATGCTCGATGCTTCCTGGTGCGCTGACGGCGGCATCTGCAATCGGCTTGTACCTGGCCTTGAAAGAGGCAAGAGGAGAAGCGGGATGCCTGCGCTCGCTCGCATATTCGTAGCAGCCGGAGCTCTTTTTCTGGCTCATGACCGCCATGTAGTAGGGAAGATAATATGTCAGTCTCGCAGACCAGACGAAGAGCGGATTTTCAGCATCCAAACTGAAGAAGTAAACGCCCGGCGTGCCCTGGCAGCGCACATATGTTCGCACGTTCAATTCAAGCGATGAAGACGCGCCCGGTATGAGCGGCAGATGGCGCAAGCCTACGTTGGTCATATTGAACGGCACGACTCCAATCCAGGCGTCACCATCATATGTGTCCAGCTCCAGGCGCTGCGGCACGAGGTCGCGCATCTTGCGGGCGCTCACTCTCCAGTGAGCGAACAAGAGATCCGACCATGTTTGCGTCATGATCCACGGTTTTGCAGACAATGGATACGGGCGATGGGCGACGTCTTCTAGCAGGGCAGAGAATTGAGTCAAGAGCTTCACCTCGCTATCGATCGATTTATTCATCACGAAGCCTGTTAAAAGTTTTCGCACAGTGTGCTCTTACGAAGTCGACTATCGCATCAAGTTCATCAGCATCAAATCTGGTACCCTTGAGCGCCTGCCTTTCGACTTCTACGGCCGCAGGGAGCTCAGACAAATACTTTTGCAACAACTGTCGCAACGCTGGAAATGAAAAGCCTGCATCGCCGGCGAGTTTCCGCCAATCGCCCGCGCTCACTCTGTCGAATTGATATTCCTTTCCGATTTTCATTGCCATGTCTCTGCTTACGCTCGGATAGATTTGCGTGCAGACTAAGTCGTAGAGGGGCGCCAAGCGAACGAATTCTGGGCGCACGTGAATAACTGAGAGGTTCTTTCCATGAGCGTCAGAATTGCCGATCAGATAATTGAATATGACAGCCTGCATTAATGCGCGGCGATCCACGACGGGCAGACTTGAGCGCATCATCAATTCAAAACAGTCCTTCAAATTTGGACCACCAAATATCTGATACTTTTCTCTCCGCCCCAGCGCTTGGCAGAAGTCTTCCTGATGTATGCGCAAAATGGTCGCCCCGACTTCACGATCGTAACGGGCAACGAGTAAGTAGAGCTGATCCTCAGCCGCTCGTATTTGCACTGCCGGAACCCGCAGTCCCATTCTGACAGCCGCTCGCATGCAAAGAAACTCATTCTGCACTAATGCTGGAAACCTGGCATTACCCGGTTTCAAAATGTGCGAAGTCGGAGTTCCTGAGAGCGGCAGACAAATTTCCTCATCGAGCACAATTACCGCAGCTTTTTCCTGCACTCCCGCAAGTGAGAGTTTCAAACCTTCGACGCCAATAAAGAGAGGTTTTTGGGCCAATTCTAAGATGTGTCTCTTCAACTCAGAATCGGATATTCGCCTTACCGCAAATGGAACCGCCGCGTCCTCGACTACCGGTGCATCTGGAGGCATAAAGGAAACTGCCCCTGCGCAGTCATGGCCAATCACACTCAATAGGCTAAAGACGCTGTTAGGGTTGGCATTGAATTGGATTGCAATCGCTCTTTTTGCCTGCGAACTCTCCGGCAGAAGTCCTGCGAAATAGGCTTGGCATGATTTATGCGAATACGCTTCAACCCTGATCGGCAAACTCAGTGAAATTGAACGGGAAACGCCAGGCAGATACTTGAATTGCATTCTTCCTGCAGCGGTGTGGACCAAACTCCCAACCGGCTGTCCATTCAATCTGACAGAAAGGGATTTGATCTTTTTACTCGGCACCGCCATTGGACATTTCCAACGTTAATCCCAGCATCAGTGCGACATGCAGTGATTTCTCAAGCACACACGTGGGCTTGCCTCTCTCCAGATCAACAATAAACCGTACTCCCACGCCGCTGGCACCAGCTACCTCGGGTTGAGTCAACTTCAATTGCTTTCGCCTCTCACGAATAGCTGAACCAAAATCTTTTGCCGAGCGAATCTGCATTCTGCCCAATCCCTTTCCCGCTCGGGCAATTATAGCACAAAAACAAAGCAAAACGGAGGTATATTTCCCGAACGGGAATTTCGAGCCTTGTTTCTTATCCTTCAGACTAAACTTTACCGCTCGGTAAACTATTGACATTCCCCAAAGCCTCTTGCGCGATCCCGCATGAGTCGACAAGGACATCGCCTGTGTGATGCAACCGTTGACCGTTACAGATCTCGACAGTAGCAATGTCCCAAAACCTCATCCCAGCCGGCTTTCGCATTTTGGCGCCGTCCCGTTATATCGTTACATCATCGAGTGTCTGAGGACCGATGAAGACTTGTCACATATGACGGTCTCCGCGCAGCTCCGTTAAATCGGCGATGAGATCTTCTATGTCCAAATAGCGCTCCCAGGGATCGGTGCCCGTTGCTTTGAGGACAATCTGATTAAGGCGCTCGCTTATCCGCTCGTTTTCGTCTCGGGGCGCCGCGGGCGCGAACGGCTGGGGATCCCGTCGGGTCAAAAGAAAATACATGATCTTTCCAATGGCATAGATATCACTTTGCACGGTCGACGTGCCGCTCAATTGCTCCGGTCCGAGATAGGAGGCATGCCCGAGAATGGTGTCATTGCTGCCGAATATCAACTGGCGGGTAATGTCCTTGTCGAGCAGCCGAATCGCGCCCGCATCATCAACGACAAACTCTTCCGGCGTCATTTGCCCGTGCACGAGAGGCGACACTTCAAATCTGCCGTTCCAGACGTTGAACTGCGAGCGCTCATGCATGACCGCTATGGGCTGGCACATTTTGAGCACCACGTCGACGGCATCGCTTTCGGACAACGTCCCTCCTTCCTCGATCAATTGGCGCAAGTTTTTGCCCTGGACATTTTCAGTGACCACATAAAGGCGATGGTTTTCCACGAAGTGATCGAGCCAATAAACGACTCCCTTGCCAGAAACCGTCGTATATTGCCTGCTCGCATCCTCCAGAGCATGGAGCATGCGCTCGTACTTGAACCAATTCTCAAATTGGGGGAGAAAATACTCTTTAACGCGCACCGTGGGAATCTCCAGATGCTGCCGTTGAGCATGATCTTCCAGACTGGAAAAGCGCTTGCCGGCATTGTCATCAATTGACGCCGCCAGATACAAATTGCAAAAGCCGTTGTTGCCCAGCTTCTCGACAATGCTGTATCTGCGGTGCAGAACCGAGCCGACATCGCATTCCTTATGCTCAACCGCCGTGTTTGCGCGGACAAACAGATGCCATAACCACTTCCACACATAAACAAACTGCTCCGACTGTCCCGGCTGAACGAGCAACGCCGAGGATTTCTGCTTTGCCGCCTGTTGAGCTTTTGCTTTGATCGACTCTTTGAAAACGTGGAATTCCTCGGCATTGGCGAAAGCATCTTTCTTGAGGCGCAGAACGCCGCCCTTCTTGTCCCGAACGCAAAGATTGCTGGCGCCGGAGCGATCGTCCTCCAGATAAACAAGCTCCATATCGCACCACTTGAGAGGAAATGACATCATGGAGACAAACGATCCGCTCCAGCGAAGCGACAATCCGTACGGTCCAAGCACGACCTGGTCAGGCTTCCAGAATACGCTCAGTGGTCTCCTCCAGTCAAAATTTTTGAGCTGCATGAGGATGGGAAACAGCAAAACAGCCGTAAACAGAATGGTGAGTATGCCAATTAGAACGTAAGGCAAAAAGGCATTGGCAACGGCTATGAGCTGCACGCTCAAGAAGAGGGAAGCCTCGAGGGCAAACACCATGCCGATGTATGCAGGAACCGGCAACAGCGTGGCCACTCCTTTCCGGAAATTGATGGTATCGCGCATTTCTCTGAAGCCGCTGTCTTCATCAGGTTCGTAAGAGACGGCCATCTGGGCGCCAAATTCGAAGGGTGTCGCCACAGCGCCGTTGGCGTTAAAAACCTGCGTACCATCCATCGACTCAACGGTGGCGAAGTAGCGTTGAGCGAGCTCGGCAAAGCGCGCATCGGGCTCGTCAGTCGACGGTGTGAGCGCATTGATTGACCTTTTCCGGGGCGTTTCGTCCACCATTATCCTTTCACCCGCGATTGCACTGCATCAAGGGCTTCCAAAAATTCCAGCGCAGACGATATCCGCGCGTCAATGGACGGATCAGTCGCTCTGCCGACCAGCTCGCTGAGCTCACGCGGAACCGAGAGCTGCGCTGCAGACGGCTGCAACTTTTGCATCGGGTTTGGCTCATCGCCGACGAGCATGAAAAACATGACGGCACCAAGCGCGTATATGTCGCTTTGCCTGAGCGGCACGCCCAGCACCTGCTCGGGTGCTATAAACGGCAGCTTGCCTGCGACCTGCCCGTTCAATACCGTGCTGTCGCAGGCAATGCCGGTAATCGGGACGAGCATCACATCGCCGCCTGCGCCAACAATGAAGCTGTCAGGCGACAAATCACCAACCACCACGCCTGCCGAACCGGGGGAGAAGCCGCCGGCTGAAGTGTCGTTGCTCACCGCAGGCGGTTGCACACTGTGCACATAACACAAAATCTCAAGTGCTTTCCTTGTTATATTGAGAGCCTCTCTAGGACGCAGCCTCTTTTTCGAATTTACGTAAGAGCGCAAATCCGTGCCGGAAGAAGCCTGGCAGACGACAAAGAATGCGTCGTCTTCAAAGAAATAATCGACGACTCGGGCAATCAAGGGATGATCCATGGCTTTGAACTGCTCGGCCCGTGCAGCCAACGCCTTCTTCAGATTGGCTCTCGCAGCCCCGTTGAAGGCAGCAAGATTTATCTGGCGCAGATTGCAGTCACCATAATCCAACTTGCTGGCCAGATACCGGGCTGATATGCCACCACCGCTCACCAACTTCTCCACCGTCAATCCATGGGCAGCCAATTCTGATTGAGGATGGCTTTTGCCAAACGGCAAGAATGACGTAACAGTCTTATGCACTGGTATCAAATATGGGGAATACCTTTGCATCCGGTAATCGTCCGGCTGGGCAATCTCGTACAAATGGCAATTGAACAACTGAGACATTGTCTGGGTGTCGCATTTGTCCGGACAAAACTTCCTCAGCGCCTCGACGAGCACGGACAGCTCGTCGACAGGAATTCGCCACAGCTCGATGCCGGCCTGTTTTCCCGACTGGAATTCGAAGTTGAGTATATTGCCCAGAATATAGCCGCTGCAAACCGGTCCTCTGACTACGGACACCCGGGAAACTTCATCCCAGTTTCGCCGAGTACCACCGATGGCAAAGGAATAGGTAATCGGAAATTGGATGCCTGTATGATCCAGCCTCAAGCATCCGAAGTTGAGCACATGAAAAACGGCTATCGAAGCCGGCAAGAAGGCCAGCATAATCACAAGCGTAAACAACTCGCCGACACGCCCTGCAACAGCGCCCAGCAAGAGTGCTGTAAGAGCACCAAAGGGGATGAGCAAAAGACAGCCCATCGACAGCAGCAAGAGGACTAACCAGACCTGATTTCGCGGATAACAAAAAAGCTTTGCCCACTGAAGATGAATGAGCGTCAGCTCCTTATCATTCTCAGGCACGGGCACGCCTTGAAGCGGGGCATCTCTGTCGTCAGTCATCGCCGCCCTTCCTTTCGGGTGCTGCCGCCGCCTCCGGCGCGCAAACAACATGAGCGCCGCCATCAATTATCGGCTCGATTATCTGTTCGATAGCAGCTTTGAGTTGTGCGGCGTCATCAAAACGGCTTTCGAGGTCGAGCGCCGTCGCTTTGAGAAGAAGCTCATCCACAGCCTCGGACACATCAGGAAGGGCGCGACTCAATCGTGCTGCGGTCAATGGCTCGGGATCTTTCCCTGTAAGCAAAAAGTAAAGCGTGCCGCCCAGAGCATAAATATCACTCTGTGGTGTTGCCTTGCCTTTGAATTGCTCGGGCGGCATATACGCCTGCTTGCCGACCACAAGTCCCGTCTTGATAGTGATGGATTCCTTAGCCACATTGAAGTCCACTATTTTCAAATCGCCGTTGTGCGAGAGAATCAGATTCTCAGGAGTAAAATCCTGGTGCACCACCGGCGGTTTAAGAGAATGCAAATAAGTCAGAATATCGCACATCTGCAGGGCAATACCAAGAGCCTTCTTCGTATCCAGAGGGCCCCTTTCCGTCACCAGCTGCCGCAAGGAGTGGCCTTCCACGTACTCCGTGACCAGATAGGCGCGATGATCTTCCACAAAAACATCCAGGAATGCTGCTATCCCGACATGGCTGAGGCGTCCCAGCAAAGCAACTTCGTGTTCCAGCTTCTTCAAAGCACGGCGTCGATCGTACATATTCTTCGCTTCAGGAAGAACGTATTCTTTCAAGACTACGCGCGTAACTCGCTCGGCAAATGCCTCGTCGATATGAGACTCGGCGAGATAAGCGGTGCCTTGCCCGCCGCCGCCAATGCGCTCGATAATACGAAAGCGACCGTCTGCCAGCTCAGTTCCCGGCTCCAGAGTGGTGTAACGCTCCCGCGTCGGCGGCGTCAACAACGACTGCGTCCACAATTTGGTATAGCTCGGATCGAAATCCTCGAGCAGCATGATTTCTCTGATGTCGATGTCTTCGGCTAGTTTGCCCACATACAATTTAACTGCCCGACCGAAGAATTCGCGATCTTGCTCGCGGCGAAACCTTCTCAAATCCAGTTTCATGCGGTCACGGGCAGAATTCGTGATTTCCAGAGACTTCATGATCTGGCCGTTTTTCGCCCTTTGCTTCGTCAGCAGCACCGAACGCATGTCTTTCCAAGCCATCAGTTTTCCCGAGAATTGCACAAACGGATAGCGGTGATGGGAGCGTATGCCATCACATCCGATACCAAGATGACTGGGGTGAAACAGCCCTGATTGGCTGGAGCGCAAAATATGAATCAGCGCATAAGACAAGAACCCTAACATAACCAGGCCGCCTCCCACCGCGTACCAGAGGCTGCGAACGTGAGTGAGCACATACTCATCGGTCAGAGGTATGTAGCGATCCGGGGACATCAACAGCGAATAGCCCCAGTGCAGCAACAGTTGCGGATTAGTCATGCGCAGGAAGGAGAAAATCCAGTCCAGTATGATGAAAGGCGACAGCAATAGCAGGAAGGCGAGGAGCGAGCTGTCAGTCTGATATTTTCTGTTTTGCAGAAGTGTTTGCCGAAAGTGCATGATTTCAGTCTGCAGATTGCCGTACTGGAGAAGCACTTCCGTTGC
Source organism: Candidatus Obscuribacterales bacterium (assembly GCA_036703705.1). GTDB lineage: Bacteria > Cyanobacteriota > Vampirovibrionia > Obscuribacterales > Obscuribacteraceae > DATNRC01. The sequence goes on along the minus strand of DATNRC010000550.1, from coordinate 1,357 downwards.
ATTTGCGAAAGAGGATTTCGGGCTGCGCTTTTTGCTGATGTTGAATCGTCCGCCCGTATTGGCCGGTAAGCTGGCTGCATTCGCGCTGGCTGTGTTGGCGCCCGCTGTGTCCGCGCCGCCTGTATTCGCGCCGCCTGCATTCGCGCCGCCTGCATTTGCGCTGGCTGTGTTCGCGCCCGCTGTGTCCGCGCCGCCTGTGTTCGCGCCCGCTGCGCTCGCGCCGCCTGTATTCGCGCCCGCTGCGCTCGCGCCGCCTGCATTCGCGCCCGCTGCGCTCGCGCCCGCTGTATTCGCGCCGCCTGCATTCGCGCCGCCTGCCGCGAGTTCAGATACCTGTGCTGTTGATTGCGCCAGGCAAACTGCGGATGTCTCGTCCGGCAATCCATAAGCCGGCGGCTCGGATGGCAGTTGCATTTCCTCGTCCGCTTCGCGCGTCACAATTTCCGCCAGTCCGTCGTCGCCAATCGTCCTTGTTTGCAGCCTGATGTCCGAAGCAGTTGAGTCCGGCGCCTGCTTTTGAGCGCGGCGGGCATCCTTCTCGCCTTCGAGCTCGGGAGAAACCTGGCATGTTTCGTCCATTTTCACTCTCCTCGCTCTAACCGGCCGGAACGCGTGATAATCCATCACGGCACTCGGCGATTCTTGCCAGAACCGCTTCTGCAGAAGAAATCCTTTGCTCCTGCTCGAGTTTGGTGAGGTCTTGAATCAACTGATGAGTCCTTTCGGAAACGTCTGCGCGCGCGGCTTTTATGGATGCCACACCGAGCGGCTCCGGGTCCTTACCCGAAAGGAGGAAGTAGATCGTGGCGCCCAAGCTGTAAAGATCGCTTGGCGGAGAGGCTTTGCCGCGAATTTGCTCCGGCGCCATGTATGACTGTTTGCCAATCAATGTTCCTGTCGCCGTACCGACAAATTCGTTGGCCGCACCGAAGTCTATGAGCACTACTTTTCCTGACGGCGAAAGAACCAGGTTGTCCGGCGTAATGTCACGATGGACGATGGGCGGCTCCTGTTGATGCAAATAGGACAGAGTCTCGGCAATTTCGGCCGCCCAACGCAAAGCCTCTTCCTCGCTTCTCCGCCCATGTTGGCGGACATGGGCGCGCAGGTCGGCCCCCTCGATGTATTCCAAAATGAGATAATTGCGGCCGAGCTCGACAAAATGATCGAAAACACGCGCAATGTTTGGATGACTCAAGCGCACAAGAAGAGTCGCTTCGCGCACGAATTGTGCTTTCACGCGCTCGCGCGTAGCTTCATCGCACTCCTGGGGCAAAACTGATTCTTTGAGAATGCGCTGATTTCCGGAATCGTCCCGCACAAGATAAATGGCTGCGAATCCGCCCGCTGCAATTTC
>DATNRC010000549.1:0-8785 GCA_036703705.1 Candidatus Obscuribacterales bacterium | reverse complement strand
TGCGCCGAGATTGCAGGATTAAACGCAGGGGCACCAGCCGTGGTGATTGTTGCTGCTGCCGTGCCGTCGATCGAGCCAGTCAGCGATGCATCGATGGTTTCTCTCACAAATGCGTAGTTGGGTGTCAGACTCAATGCCATTTGCGCATCCGCCTCCGCCAGCGGCGTCTTTCCAAGTTTGCGATTGACGAAGCTTCTAATTGCTAAGGCCCTTGCTTTGGACAAATTCGCCTGCGGTTCCGTTGCTGCAACTCTATTGAGCAGTTCTTGCGCGCCGATCAAGTCGTTCAAATAAACACGCGCAAGCGCGCACTCGGTAAGAGCGGGCAAGAGGAAACGTTGATCGTTGGGGCTTGCCGATTGAAAAATCTCGAGCGCCTTGTTGCATTCAACACGCGACTTGTCGGCATTGCCGAGTTTCGCTTGTGCAATTGCAGAGCCGGCATGATCCCAGCAACGATCGCTGTCGCCGGGAGGGCGCAAAGACAGAGCTTTTCTATCAGCTCCCCGGCGCCGGTTGCAAACCTCATATCGAGAGGCGGCGGGCGGCTAGCTGTTATCTGGCCTCGATCTTAGTGTTCCATTTTTCCCTGTCGATTTTCCAGCTGCCGCCCTCCTTGACGAGCGTGACAGTGCCTGTCGTCTTTTCGGTCACTTTCGCATTGTCCGGCTCGGTTTTGGCTGTGAGGGTCAATGTTGCATTGTCAGCATTTACCTCTTCCGCCAGCACTTGCACAGTTTTGGGGGCCATCGCCTTAATCACGTCAAACATCATCGATTTCATCTCTTTTGGGGTGCTCTCTATCTCATCATTGGTTCTTTTGCTCAGCATAGAGCGCACGTCGTCAATGCTTTTTGCGGAAAGCAATGCAGTTCGATAATGCAGGTAGGTCTCTTTCGGCGTGTTATCTTCGGCCTGTGCGACGCAAACCGACGTGAAAAGAGCGGCTGAAACGACAATTATCCGTTTGCAAGTTTTTTCGAATGCCACTATGACTTCTCCTGTTTGAATGAATTGCTTGAATTTCCTACTAGTAGCTGCATCGCTAGCATCCTGTTCCACTGATTTCGCGGATCTGCCACTTATCCGGTCCTGACCAGGTGATTTCCATGTATGGATAAGTGAGCTTCTCTTCTTCGGCGTACAACTCGAAAAGCTCAGCGGGGCTCCAGCTTTTGCCCCCGGCGAAGGCTAGTCCCAGGTCTTTCAAGCGGGAAAAGAGAGCAATTTTTTCATCTTCGTCGGTGATGGTCATTTCATATTGATCCGTCGATGCGGCAGCAATTGAAAATCCGATCTCTATCAATTTGGCTGCCAGCCGTGAATCGCAACAGCACAAGACTAGGCGATCGCCGTCCGCCGCCCTGACATAGCTAGGCATGTTATTCTCACTGCCCATGGCCGATTAGTGATTGTAGCAAAATGGGCAGTCGTGAGGACAACGATGTGCGGGCATTGAGAAAGAGAATTTGCACGGCCCTTGATGGCGAGCGAGAAGAGGCGCATGCGCTTGTGGAAACGGTGCCTCGTGCAGGCTGTCGCTTGGGGCAGTAGAAGATTTTAGCTCCATCAAGACTCGACAGTCGGCTTGTACTGATACTCGTTCATGCGGAAAGTCCATGCTACGCCTTCTCTGGCACTGCGTATATGGGGAGGTACCCGCAAAAGATATGTCCGATATGTTCCGTCCGGCTCTGGCGTCTTGTTTACGACTTGAAGAAAGGTAATCGGCTCGTCGTCTCTAAACTCTTTGCGAAACAGAGTCCCGCAGTCGTCCTGATGAATGCGCTCAGCCAGGCTGTGCTTGATGTATTCAGTGAATCCATATCTCTCTATCATCACTCTTCTAATCTCGACGTTTGGCTCATTGTCGATATCAGACAGAGAGAAATGCCCCAGGGCTACGGTCTTGGGCACTGGTGTTCCTCGAAAGGACCAAAAGCCGGAGCCGTCCTCAAACCTAATGGCCATGTCGTTTTCGTTGTGCAGCCTGAATTGATTGTCCAGACTGAGCGATAGCGGATTGTCGCAAGCAAGGCAAAAATTTCTGAATGGGGCCCACCATCCGCCTGCTCGGAGGACATCCATGTACACTTGGTCGGCGTTGATGGCGAATCCCAATGCACGATAAACTTCGCGCCGCAACAAATCAGGAGCGTCAAGCAAAGGCGAGTGGAGATAATTATCAAGCATCCATCTCGGGTCATCAGCCCGTGCTGCCCACCAGGGAAAGTCACTCTCCAGTTTGTGACTGAGCTCGAGCACCTTTCGCTTTTCTGTGCCCAGGTGCCGCGCCAGAATAGCCTGGGCCTTGAGCAGACGCTCGCGAGAAAGAGCGCGATCGGTGGAGCGTACTTCCCATCCCCCCGCATGCGAGCGATCGATCTGGGCACCACCAATGGTGAGGGAATTCGATATGCCCCGATTTATATTTGACCAGGCCGTTCTGAGCCCATCTATGGACAGCATTTGGTCGATGATTTCCGCCAGCGGCCGTGCTAGCCTCATCCGGTGGGGAATCTTTTCCAACTCCCGAAATGTGCTGAATTGGATTTCGAAAAAGGCAGGATAAGGTCCGTAATGCCCTGCAGAAAGGCATGCGCCATTTGTTGGATAGGGACTGTAAATGTTCCGCATGAGAATGGCTGCTGCCACCAAGTCAAGCGGCGACTCAAACCAGATGATCCTGTCACTGGAGAGCGCAAGTTCCACACTGCGATAAACAGAAAGAATTGCTTCCTCTACGCGATCCCGATCAACCCTTTGCGTTGTTAGCGCATAGTCCATGAACTCTTGTCGAAGTTCTTCCACGACAGTGCGCTTTTCCTCCAATGTCAGCTCTAGAGCGAGTACTTGTTCTTCTTCAATGCGCTCCATGCGCTTGCGCATTTCTTCTTGCAAAACGTCGGTTTTGCGGGGAGGAATGTCGTCGTTGAGTTCGACGCGGTCCGCCGGGCGAAATGCTGATGGATCAAGGGCATTCGCGCAAAAGTTCACTGCCTTGTCGTAGAGTGACATTAAGACGTCCAGAATCATATTCGTCGCTCCTAATTTCAAAGCCAATTGATGCAGTCAGACATGGCATGCTGGTGGGCATGCGGCTCGGCAAGTCGCGCGAGGCTCGAGCTGAAAGGATGGTCACGTTCCTTCCAGCGTGTTCGCCTCCTAAAGCGATCGTTTCGCCCAGCTCCGCGCTTAGCGGCGCTGAAGCAGCTGCGCCCTACATTGGTGTTTCGCCTATCAGCAGGCGCATTGCCGTTCCAATCGCTCTACCCGTGATTGTGCCGACGCGCGCATAGTGAAAAGATTACATTGCGTGTGTGAAAGTTATGTGAGTTCACACCCGCACCGCCCAACGTTCGCTATTTGCCCGCGTACCATTATTTGTTGTGTTCCGCCTCGAAGCGATCGTTGTATTTTTGCAGCTCATTCCTCGAGTTGTTGTACAAACGGTCTAGTTCGGGGGCTAGACTTTCCACTCTTTTTTGAGTGGCAAATACTGTAGGCAGAATTTGGTACAGGTAAAGAGAGATAAAAACAACAAGTAGTATCAGACCTATGTTAAGGGGCGCCTTAGACGACGTATTGCGAGAAGATTCTCTCGGTGTCATGTCGACTAGCGTCTCGTGGGGTTGCGCCTCCGTGAAGCCGGACCTCGGACGCGCCGAAGAGCCGCCGGCCTTCGGTGCTTCTTGGCGCCGAGCTGAAGGATTAGTGGCATTGCTTCCCTGCGTGCCCGGTGTGGGGATGGCGTCGCCGCGGGAAGGGCGTGGCGTCGGGATGGCATCGAGTTCGCTTCGGGAGGGCCTGGTATTGCCTGCCTTATCCAGGCTTGTTATGGACATAAGCGCTTCCAGCAACTCACTTCCGTTTGCATACCGCTGTGAGCGCTCCTTCGCCAGGCATTTATCAAGAACACGCGCAAATCCTTTCTCGATTTCGCTGTTGCATGCGATCGGCTCCGGCATGTCGTTGACGTGCCTGAAGATTGTTTGCAGCGCGTTCTCACCGACAAAGGGCGGTGCTCCTTTCAGACAACAGTAGATGACGCATCCCAGAGAGTAGACATCAGATCGAGCGTCAACCTTTTCACCGCGGCATTGTTCTGGGCTCATGAATAGCGGGCTGCCGAAAACAGCGCCAGTTGCCGTCAAATGCTGCGTGGGTTCACCACCAGTAGAAAGCACTTTGGCTATTCCCAGGTCAACGAGCTTCGCATAACGCTCGCCGCTGATTTCTTGAACCATCATATTGGCCGGCTTGAGATCGCGGTGAACGATGTTGTTTTCATGAAGATACTTCAGCGCTTTGGCTATCTGTATCATGATTGGCAGCAACAGATCGGCGCCGATCGTGCCCGACTGGTCAAGCATCGCATCGAGGCTCAAGCCGTCCACATATTCCATCACCAGGTATGGCTCGCCCGATTCGGTGTAGCCGTGGTCGAAAACAGAGATCAGGTTGGGATGATTGAGCTTGCCGCCGGCTTGCGCCTCGATTTCAAATCTTGCGCGACTGGTGTCGTCGGCGATTAGAGAGTGGTTTAACACCTTGATGGCGACAATTTTGCCCAGTTGCGTATGGCGCGCCTTAAGCACGCAACCCATGCCTCCTTCTCCGAGCACGGAAAGGATTTCATAGCGTTCGCCAATCATTCCAGTACGGTTTGCAGCCACTCTTGCCTTTCAACCTTAAATGGGAAATTGCCTGTACCGTAAATCAATCTGCCCACAATTCTGTCACTCAAAACTATCACAGAGAGTTGCCCGGGCGTCATGCTGCTCGCCGAGGCGCACCATATACGGTGCCCTCCCAGATTTAATCTGCGGTCACGCTTCGGTCACAGATCTGTGTCCCGCATTACCTTGCGCGACTGCCGCATATCCAATTACGGATTGCGGCAGATGACAAATATCCGATTCCTTTGAAAGGCTCTTCTTCAAACCCAGCGAATTGTAGTTGATCTAGGCAGCGGCCGTGCTTGTATTCGATCTTTTGCGATAGACCACGACATCGCTGTATCCGTTGGGATTCCATTTTCCTTGTTCATTGTGCATGCCTTGACGGAATTTGTTGATTGAATCGATTTGCATTCTTTCTGAGTTGCTATTGTTGTTGAAGACCATTCCGTCTCCCATGTAAATGGCTGCATGTCCGGCCATTTCCCAGCGTTTTCCCTGGTGAATTCCTTCGCGTTTGCCGATGATCACGTCGCCGGGCTGCACATGATCGAGAGGCACTCTTTCGTAGCCCGCCGCGATCATGTCTTTCTCTAACTGGTTTGTGTTGTTGGTCTTTCGGATGCGCGGATCTGCCGAGTTTACGACGTCAGACACTGCGACCGCACAGGCAAGTCGAGGAGGGGTTGCACGATCGAGCACGCTCGGCGGCTTGCCAATTAGATCCCGCAAGCGGGGGCGCATCAAATCGAGATTGTCGGGTTCCGGTGGTCTGCTCCCTTCCTGAAGGTCCGGTTTTTGTCTCCGCCCGAATTCATCCGTACCTTCGCCTTGCCTTCTCTCACCTATGGCCCCGCGATCGTCTTTGGAGTCCCGGCCCTGTTTGGATGGATCGGTGTTTGACTCCTGTCCTTGCCTCCTCAGTTCAGCTTGGGCATCCTTGTCGGTGCTTGAGGGCGGCTTCCTGGAATCATGAGGAGGTTGCGCGGCTTCATCCCGCATTCCGTTTTGTCCTTCCGGTGGCACTTTCAAGCGCATGCCGACGCGAATCAAATCTGGATTGCAAACCAGATGCGGGTATGCATCTTTATTGGCGTCCACCAGCTTTTTGACAAGCTTGGCCACTTCTTTCGCATCGGCCTTGCCATTGCTTCCTGTGATCAGTCTTTCAGCGATTCCCGACAGGCTATCGCCTTCTTTTACTTCATACTTCTCAGCAGGACCTAAGTTCACGCTTTCTTGCGAACGTTGGGCTGCATCGCGGTGCCACTGCCTGGCGCTTTCGGTTTGACGCTGATAATCGGGTTTGAAGGGCGGGCAATTTTCTTCAATGGGTTTCATCGAACAGGCAAGCAGAACGTCTCTGGCACTGCTGCTTCGCAACGGCTCAAATCCATTCAAGGCTGTCACTGCAACAAATCCTGAGTCCGGCATCGACAGTGACTTGTTCTGGCTTGGGCCCTCCTGACGGCGAAGCATCATCGCTTCATTTTGCAAAGAAGAGCCAGCGCAAGCGGCAATTTCATGCGGCGCCTGAACTTTATCAATGGCATTAGGAACGTCTCTGACCATCGGCATCCGTCCTCCATGGAATGGGCTGCCAATGACTGTACTGTTTCCTCCGGGGTCGACTGTCGACCGAGTTGTGACCAAACTGTGGCGGGTGCATTAATTCTGTGCCCGTCCTTTAATCTCTGGATTTACTTAGAATGCTCGTCCTTGTCGCCAAGCTTGATTTTGTCGGCGACGAATTGAGTTGGCGACGAGAAGATGATGTTGATGACCTGAACGCGGCGCTCAGTATATGCCGAGATGGATTGATCTGCTGTAGCACGCAGGGAATCGGTCAGCGGTGAATACAGATAAGCCGTCGGCGGTTTGCCGCTTGATTTGACAAGTCCCGCCCCCTCCAAGTGCTTGAGCCCTTCTGCAATGACAGCGGGCGAGAGATAGAGAGCCTTGGCGATCTGCTCGATTGTAATTGGCTTGTTTTGAGCCTTCAGGTATAAGAGCAGGTCGAGCTGCCAGACTGAGCGGATGTTTCTTCTTAAAAAGCTTTGAACGCTTGCAGGAATCCGTGCCACCACAAAGACCCCCTCATCCCATGCTATGAAAATTCGTGTCAGACAAGAATGAGCCCCTTCACGATTGCGGATCAGTTGCCGTATTCCGGCAAGGCAGAGGGCGAAATGCGGGCCGATCTACCATTCAGTTTAAGCGCCCAAGATTTCACGAAGATTTCGCGCCAACGGAGCATGCGGATTCGGGTTAACATGGATTGAGGCTCGGTTTTCAACGAAAATATGCGGATGTGTTATGCGAATTCTTTTGGCGGAAGATGACCATTTTTTGGCTGATGGGCTGTCTATGGTTTTGCGTGACAACGGCTATGCAGTGGATGTTGCCGTCAATGGACGCGATGCTGATGAAGCTCTCATCGATGGTCCTTACGATTTAGTCATTCTCGATCTTGGACTGCCTGTATTAGATGGCATTGAAATCCTCAAACGTCTCAGAATGCGGGGGCAAGCGATGCCGGTTTTAATTCTCACGGCACGGGACAGTCTTGAAGACAGAGTGTCAGGGCTTGATCTCGGTGCCAATGATTACATGACCAAGCCGTTTCAACTACCCGAGCTCGAGGCGCGTGTTCGGGCTTTGCTGAGGAAGGACCAGTGGGCGAACAAGACTCTGGTACATTTCGGCTCGCTGTGTTACGACACGGTCGCACGCGTGGCCAGTATCGGTGACGAAGTGCTGGATCTGTCCGCACGCGAGCTGGCTGTACTCGAGATAATGCTGCAGCGTTTGGGACGCATCGTCAGCAGAGAGCAACTGACGGACCTCTTGTCTACGTGGGACGCTGAAGTGACGGCAAACGCCGTTGGAATCAGTGTTCACAGGTTGAGGAAGAAACTCGAGCAGCATGGCTTAACGATACGGGCTGTACGGGGGCTGGGATACAGAATTGAGAAATCGGACTGAGAAATCAATTCGAGTTCAATTGTTATTCTCGTTGCTCGTGCCTTTGTGCGTGTTGTGGCTGATAAGCGCTGCCGTCGCTTATTACCTGGCGGCCGGTTTTGCCAACCGGGCATACGATCGGCTGCTTATCAATTCGGCGGATTCTGTTGCTGCAAGACTCAAATCTGACGGCGACAACATCATCGTCGACCTGCCGCCCGCTGCTCAGGCTATACTCCGCCACAATGATCGAGACAAGTTTTATTATCAAATCCTGAGAAAGGATGGCACGCGCATAGCGGGGGATGCAGTATTGCCTGGTCCAATCAAGCGACTGGCCACGGTGCAGCCGGTTTTGCGCAATGCGATGCTGAACGGGAGCGAGATACGCATAGCTCGCATTCGTGTCGATGTTCCAAATTACCGGGAGCAAACGGTCTTAGTGCAGGTCGCTGAGACTCTGACCAGTCGCCAGCAATTGGCTCAGCAAATTCTTCTCAGCATCATGCTGCCTCAACTGCTTCTTATCATCTTCGGAGCCACGGCAGTTTGGCGCGGCGTAGCCAGAGGACTGGCTCCTCTAAGCACCTTGGAAGCCGCTCTGGCGGCAAGATCTCAATTTGACTTAACGCACGTGCGGGAATCAAACGTACCGCAGGAAGTTAAGCCTCTGGTGATGTCAATCAACAATTTGCTTTCGCGTTTGGCTGATGACATTGAGAGCCAGAAGAGATTCGTTGCTAATGCAGCTCATCAATTTCGCACTCCGCTTGCTGCATTGACAACCTACATTTACTGCGCCAAGCGTTTGCCGGCTGATAAGCAAATGAATGAAGTGCTGGACAAGATTGATGCCGCGACCTCACGTATGAGTCATCTGGCCAACAAATTGCTTGCGCTGGCTAAGGCAGAGCCGGCTAATCGCTCCGAAAGGTATGAGAGTGTCGACCTAAACTATATTGTGGCTGAGGTCACAGCCGGCCTCGTGCCACAGGCGGCAAGCAAGAATATGGAGCTCGTTTTTGTCGGCTCAGACTCACCGGCAATTATTCAAGGCGATCCGCAGAATTTGACGGAATTAGCAGCCAACATCATTGAAAATGCGGTGCTGTACACGCAATACGGCGGTCATGTCGCGGTCG
>DATNRC010000548.1:0-2368 GCA_036703705.1 Candidatus Obscuribacterales bacterium | reverse complement strand
CTTGCTCTATCACTTTACGCTGCTTCCAGCCGTGATGACGGCTGTGTACACCGCCTTTCTCTTCGCTCAGGCCAAAGCCCGCGACTTATGGCAGAGCCCTCTGCTGCCCGCACACCTTTTGGTGCAAGCGGTGATGGCGGGCGCCGGAGCCACTACGCTCATGTGCTCGCTGGTGGGCGACAATTCGGAGACATTTTTGGTATCGAATCTGGTGCTGGGCGCCTCTTTATTGGTGCACCTGGGTTTGATTCTCGGCGGCGAAGTCATGATCGAGCACTCCTCGAAAGCCAAGGAGAGAGCGGTGCGCCTTATGACGTGCGGCCCGTACAGCCACGTCTTCTGGGGGCTGGGAATGGTGGCCGGTGGGCTGATTCCGCTGGCGCTCATCGTCTGGGGGCTTGCCTTCGGTCTCGGCGTTTACGGTCCAATCGCGGCCGGCTTATCGCTGATTGGGCTTCTCGCTTATGAGCACTGCTTTGTCCTTGCCGGGCAGTCCATTCGTTTGAGTTAGGGAGGGAGAATGACGGCGTCGTTTGAAAAACCTACCCGAAGACTCGGCTGGCTGCGCGCTCTAATGGCGAGACTATCTCCTCAGCGCGACCTCGCGTGTGAGACGAAGTCGACCGCCGAGAGCCATTTTGCGTGTATGTCCGCGCGCGACCTCGCGTGTGAGACGAAGTCGTCGACTCTAGCGGCATCGGCTCAAGGAAAAGCATCCGACATGGCGGAAGCGACGAGCCTCTCCGGGACCTCAAATGCAAGCGCTCACGCAGCGGCAACTGCTGAGCGGCGTGTTGGCGAGTTGGCGCTTTTCCCTCCAAAGGAGAAGTGGGACAACTGGCAAGAATGGGATCCGAAAGCCTGGCCGAAAAAAGTGCCACGCACTTACATGCTTGTGCCTACGGTTTGCTTTAACTGCGAAGCGGCGTGCGGATTGCTTGCCTATGTGGACAAGGACACTTACAAAATACGCAAGTTTGAAGGCAATCCGGAGCATCCCGGCTCGCGCGGGCGTAATTGCGCCAAAGGCCCGGCAACCATCAATCAAGTTGAAGATCCGGAGAGGATTTTGGTGCCGCTGAAGCGCAAAGGCCAGCGCGGCTCGGGGCAGTGGGAGGAAACGAGCTGGGATGAGGTTCTGAACACTCTTGCCGAACGCATTCGCAAAGCCATAAAGGAGAACAGGCGCGATCAAATCATGTATCACGTCGGGCGCCCGGGCGAGGATGTCTTTACCGAGCGCGTTCTTGCCGCCTGGGGAGTTGATGGGCACAACAGTCACACCAACATCTGCTCGTCGAGCGCCCGTGCCGGTTATGCGTTTTGGATGGGCATCGACCGCCCCAGCCCCGATCATGCAAACGCGCGCTTCATATTGCTCATCAGCGCGCATCTGGAATCCGGCCATTACTTCAATCCCCATGCCCAACGAATAATCGAAGCCAAAATGAAGGGCGCCAAAATAGCGGTAATTGATCCCCGCCTTTCGAATACGGCTTCGCATGCCGATTATTGGATTCCTTGCTATCCCGGCACGGAGCCCGCATTTTTGCTGGCCATTGCCTATGAGCTCATAAAATCGAGGCGCATCAATAAGGACTACATCCGCCGCTGGGTCAACTGGCAGGAGTACATGGTCGATTGTTGCCCGGAGAAAGAAGCGACATTCGACAACTTCCTCGTTGAGATGGAGCAGATCTACAGCAAATACACGCCGCAATATGCTGAAGAGCGGACTGGCGTTAAAGCCGACGTCGTCTTGCAGATCGCAGATGAGATTGCGCGCGCGGGCGAAGCATTTTCCACGCATACCTGGAGAGCCTCATGCGCAGGTAATCTCGGTGGCTGGCAAACTGCCCGCTGCTTGTTCTTCCTCAATGTTCTGACCGGCTCCATTGCCACACCCGGCGGCACGTCACCCAATGCCTGGAATAAATTCGTTCCCAAGCCTATGACCATGCCGCCGCATCCGGAGCATTGGAACGAGATTACCTGGCCGAAAGAATTCCCGCTTGCCTTTTTCGAGATGAGCTTCCTCCTGCCGCATCTATTGAAGCAGGGCCGCAATACGCTGGATGTGTACTTCACCCGCGTCTACAACCCGGTCTGGACCAATCCGGACGGCATGTCCTGGATTGAGGTATTGAAAGACGAATCGAAGATCGGCATTCATTGCGCTCTCACGCCTGTATGGAGTGAAACGGCGTGGTTCGCCGATTACGTCTTGCCGATGGGTCTCGGCCCCGAGCGTCACGATCTGCACAGTTATGAAACGCAGGCGGCAACCTGGATTGGTTTTAGGCAGCCGGTTTTGAGAGTGGCCAAGGAGAGGATGACGGGCAATAAAGTCACCACCCTTGATGCCAAT
>DATNRC010000547.1:0-17682 GCA_036703705.1 Candidatus Obscuribacterales bacterium | reverse complement strand
AACCGCCGGTGCGTGTCCGTTCGAGAAGCTTTGCAGGACAAAGATTTTGTCAGCGTCTTGAGCCGCTTCGAGCACGACTGGCTTACCCGCTTGCCGGCAACGACGCTCATCGGACCGGCATATGACAGCAATGGCAGAATCTTGAGCCATTCATTTGCTGTGTGGCGGAAAGAAGCGCATCTCGAGACGACGAATAAAAGAGTGCTCGTCGCCGGGTCCAGACATTAATCAAGCGCTCGGCGCCTGCCGATAAGCAAGAGCGCGCAAGCACGCAAGACGTTTGTCTGCGTGATTGCTCGCCTGAGCCGAGCTCAATTGCGAAGCGGGCGGATCGAAAAAAGCCCGTCACGTATTTACAGCACGCCTTCGCCCTGACGCGGTTTTTCAATCTTCGACACTCTCACTTCGTGGCGACCGCCTTCAAAATCAGTCGTCAACCATGCTTCAATCACAGCTTTCAGCATCGAAGCATCCAGTGTCCGGCCGGACAGGCAGAGAACATTGGCGTCGTTGTGCCGGCGGCTCAATTGCGCCTGTTCCACATCGTGACAGAGCGCGGCGCGCACCCTCCTCACTTTGTTGGCCACAATAGAGACGCCAATGCCAGAGCCGCAGCAAATGATGCCGCGCTCGCACCGTCCATTTGATACCACCTCTGCAACTTTGCGTGCGTAGTCCGGATAATCGCAAGAATCAGTGGAATTGGTGCCCAGATCAGTCCAGGCAATCTGCATTTGATCCAGGACTTCCTTAATCTTCTCTTTCAGCTCAAAGCCGGCATGATCGCTGCCCAGAGCCACCTTCGCCTTTTCACTCACTGTTTACATTCCTGGAAGAGAAGGACTACAACAGTTTATCAGCAATAGGCTGTATATCTGGCATTGCGTCGGCTGGCAAAATCTTTCGGCGCCTCGAATCGCTGACTGGTCTCCATTAGCTCTTTGATGCGATCGATGCGGAAAAGCAATACTTCCTTCCGTTCGTGGCAATACGCGACCATCCGCCATAAACCTTCTTCCTTAAGGATGGTCAGCGGATTGAGAGTGACGGCATCCACGGATTCACGAACGAAGCTGTAGTATTTGACCTTCACAGAACGGTGATCTATGAGCGCTTTCTCCAGTTTGGGCAAAGTGTCGTCAACCGCATACATCGGATAATTGCACAGCTGTGTATCCGACTGCGATTCGATGAGATCAGCTTCGACAAGCGACAGGTCGAATTCGGAATCATCCTGCTCGTCGACACCGAGAACAGAATCAACAATGGCATCGGCAAGCTCGTCGGACATCGAAGACAGTGCAGGCGCAACTTGCCCTGAAAGCTTGTCTATTATTTCACGAATCAATTCATCGCGGTCTCTGGCATGAATTGTTACACCGGCCACCAATTTATCGAGAAGTCTCGCACTGGTCAAAAGGAGAACGCCCTCTTCCTGGGTCAATTCCAGGATGAACTTATCTTCCATGTCCATAAAAAGCTTCCTATGGCTGTGGCGGCGGTGCCGCTTCGACGGTAAGGCGAATCAAGTCCTAGCTCTAGCCTAGCACTTGTCCGTAAGACCCGGAAGCATTTGCCCAATATTTGCCCGCGACAAAGCCGTGATTTAATGCACAAGCGCCAGATAATTTGCCGCGCCGGGAGCCGGGCTACATGCGCTCCGGGGCGCTGACGCCGATAATTTTGAGCACATTGGCCAAAACGAGCCTAGTGGCAAGAATCAGTCCCAGCCTCGCCTTCGTGACCGATAAATCAGCTGTGATCACCCGCGAAACTTCATAGAACTTCTGCAAATCATTGGCCAGATCATACGCATAGCGCGCCAATCTGCCGGGCGAGCGGCTTGCGACAGCTTCGTTCACCTCATCAGGAAAAGACTCGAGTTTCATCACTAGATCTTTTTGCGCCGCAAAGATTTGCGCATCTTTGTCGAATGCAGCAAGAAACGTTTCCGGGGAGCGTTTGTAGTCCTCTTGAAACTCTTGCCACTTTTCTTGTGTCAAAACCGGCGGCTCAGTCTTTCCTGTTTCCGCATTGCAGTAGGGCTCGAGCGCGCGGCGAATAATGGCACAACAGCGCGCATGAGCGTACTGAATGTAAAAAGCAGGATTCTCTCTGCTTGTCTCTTTCGCCAGCTCGAGATCGAAATTGATTGGATTTTGCGGATTGGACTCGGCCAGATAATATCGCGTAGCGTCCACGCCAACCTCATCCATCACTTCCTCGAGCGTCACTACAGTGCCCATGCGCTTTGACATGCGCACAATTTGCCCTTCGCGCGAGAGATTGACGATTTGAGTGAGGATGATCTCCAATTTGTCCGCGTCACAGCCAAGCGCTTTCACGGCAGCCTTAAGACCGGGCACCTGCCCGTGATGATCGGCTCCCCAGATGGTGACGAGCAGATCATAACCCCGCCTGTACTTATCCAGATGGTAGGCAGAGTCAGCGGCCAAATAGGTAGTCCTGCCGGAAGACTTGCGCAGCACACGGTCGCGTTCGTCACCAAGCTCTTTAGCTTTGAGCCAGATCGCCCCTTCCGATTCGTAACTTTGCCCTTTTTTGGCAAAAAGCTCGAGCACATCTTTGACTTTGCCGCCTTCATGCAGGCTTGTCTCCGAAAACCATCGGTCAAAGACCACCCCCAGACGCTCGAGAAGCTTCTTCTGGCTGGCAAGAATTACGCCTTTGGTCAGCGTGCCGAGCTGGTCGGCCCCTTCTTGCTGAGACAGCGACAGATATTTATCCCCGTGCTCCTGGATGACGATATCGAGATAGTGTTGGAGAGAATTTTCCGGATAGCCCTCGTCAGGATAAGGCACGTCGCGTCCCAGTTTCCGCTGATAAAGCGCCCACGCGCAAGCGCCAAGCTGCTGAATTTGCTCGCCGGCGTCATTGATGTAAAACTCCTGTTCCACGTCAAAATCGGCGTACTTGAACAAATTTGACAGGCAGCTTCCATAAACGGCGCCGCGCCCGTGACCGATATGCAGATCGCCCGTCGGATTGGCGGAGACATATTCAACAAGAACGCGTTTTCCTCTGCCAAGGCTGGACCGCCCGAAGTTGTCGGCCTTGCTGTGGATCTCGTGGAGCACGCCAGTCAACCATCCAGTCGCCAGCTGGAAATTGATGAAGCCGGGCGATGCGACATCGAAACGCGAGATGTTTGCCGAGCTTGCCTCTTTGTCGGTCTCTATATACTCGGCGATGACTTCGGCAATTTTGAGGGGCGAAGTCTTGGCGTGGGAAGCCAGCTTGAGCGCAATGCCGCATGCCAAATCGCCATGCTCGGGAAGGCGCGGCCGCTCGATAACAATCGGCACTTGAAGCTCCTTCATTTGCCCGAGCTTGCCATCTTTAAGCGCGTTGGCGATCGCTCTTTCTACGACCTGTGTCACTCGTTCTTTAATCAATTCGACTAGCGCTCCCTATCGCAAAACAAAAAGCATGAGAATCGCCCGGGCAATTCGGCTCAGTGATTATGCAGCATATTCAACTCTGCGCATTTTTGATGATCGGGATAATCATCACGCAAGACGCTTTACCCGCCAATGAGCCGGCAGCCCTGAGCGGCCGAAACAATATTAAAGCTTGAAACTTGTCACTCCACAGTGAGGTGACGGAAGAGTCTCAAACCTTTACCTTGCTGAGCTCCTTGATAATGGTGGAAGCGAAGGCGTGCGCAGCTTCCGGCCCGTCTGCCGTCACTACCCGTCCATCCTGAACCACGGGCTGCTTGAGGTAATTGGCCTTGCCGTCCTTGAGCGCCTTCAGCGACTCAGGCATCGGCCAGACGGTCGCCTGCTTGCCGTTGAGAATGCCGGCCTTGGCCAGGACAGCGCCGGACAGGCAAATAGCGGCAACGACTTTGCCTTGAGAATGCATGTTTTTCAACAATGTATGCAGCGCCCGGTCGTCCCACAGGTGCTCCGGGGAGCCCATCCCGCCAACAATGATGATGGCGTCGAAATCCTCGGCGCGCACATTGCTCAAAACAAGATCGGGACTGACTTTCGCCCCGAGCATGCCCGACGCCTCGCCGGGGCGGGTAGATGCGACTTTGACATCGGCGCCCGCTTCCGTGAGCTCCTTTTTCGGCGTGAGAAGCTCCTCGTCGCGAAATTCTTCTGGTGCGATAATCATTACAACCCTGGTGCCAACCAAACTTTTGTCAGCCATGGCCAACCTCCTTGACATGCTGGGCGCCCTGATGGCCGCAACCTACGGCTCACTGCACTAGACAAGTTGCCGGTTTTGAGCAACGGATTACCTTCGTATAAATCATATTACATTTTGGCCCCTACCAAGTGTTTCCAAGGGAAGAAGTTTACGAGCCTCAATGCCGCACCACATATGGTGCCATGCGCGTCTCACGAAACGGCGCCGGCTCAGCTCGCAGAGACAAGCACATTGAGCGACGCTTTGAAAACACCGAGAGAAGCGCATTTGCGCAGAGACAAGAAAGCGCCCCTTTAAGAGCGCGCAAACAACAAGAGCAATGACAATAACAAGAAAAGCTGACCGCTCTGTCAGGGACTATTGCTCGCCGGCGCCCATATGTTTTTCACTCTCTGGATCAAGCCCTGCATGCGCGAAGGGAGCGGTTCGGTATTGATGCCGGGATGCAATTCTCTCTGCTTGGCTTCGAATTTCTCCCGCAGCATTTGCTCCAGCTGGTGTTGCTGGCTCTCATTCAGAATCTGGCGCTTCTTCAGATAATTGGCCGTAGCTGCCTGATTCAGCTGCTGCTTCCACTGATCAATTGAGGCCTGCAGTCTCATTATCTCCAGCGGATCGGCGTTGTGCGACTCAAGAAGCCTTTGCTTTTTCCGCTGCGCTTCGTCGATCAACGGCTTGAGAGATCTGAAATCCTGCTGCCACTGCTGATCCAATTGGTCGATTTGCTGAGACTGCTGCGCTGTCAAATTGAGCTTGCTCCACTCGATGCGGCAGCCGGCTTTGCCACCCTCATCGGCAAGCGCCTGGCCGCTGCCCAAAAGGGCAAGAGCTGCAAGTAGCGAAATATGCCTCACGCTTTTGCAGAAGGATTTTTTAGTACTCATACAACACAGCCTCTGCAACACCCGAAGGCTCCGTCAATGCCGATTCTATCAAGTAGTCTTCGGCACTGACAGTCTTCACCGCTTGATCTCCACCAGGCGATACCAAAAGCAGCCCGCCAAAGCCAATTACACCAATTACCACCGCTGCCGCAGCCGACATCCAGTAAGCTCTGCGCATTTGCGGCTTGGCTCTCGGTTTGGAGCGGGGCGTGAAAGGAACGACTTGAAGCTGACTCTTGATCTTAGGCCAGAGATCGAAGTCCTCCGGCAAATCAGGCTTGTAATGCTCGCGTATGGTTTCGCCGACGGCGGACAAACTGTTGAATTCGTCACGGCATCCCTGGCAATCGACGAGGTGGGTGGTGATTGCTCTGTGACGCAGAGTAGCGACTTCCTGGTCAATGTAAGGAGAGAGCTCTGTATGTATGAGCGCGCAGTCTTCGTTAAGGCGCGACTTTACTGCGGGCCAGAGATCGACTTTGAAATCTTGAGGCAGCTCCAGTCCTTTTGAAAGCACCTGATTGGTGGCATTTAAAAGCTTGAAGCTGGCAAGACAATCCGCGCACTCATTGAGATGTTTGTTGACGCCTTCCTGAGCAGGAGCCGGCAATTCACCGTCCAGATAGGCGGACAAGTCCTCGCGCATTACCTCGCAGACGGACGGCATCTCTGATTTGATGCTCTCCCACAAATCAGGAATGTCCATATTCTTCTCGGACATATCCTCGGCCAGGAGCTTGCATAACTCCTTGAGCGTCTCGAGCTCTAATTTGCACTCATTGCATTCATCCAGGTGGGAGTCGATTTCCGACTTCAATTGCTTGTCCAGCTGCCCATCGATGAACGCCGAAAGCTCTAATCTGTAACGTGCACAAACCGTTTCCATTTACCCAGAAACCTCTGTAGCTGAATTGGCGCTCTCCAGGTAGGGCTTCAGCATTTCCTGCAATTTGAGCCTTGCTCTTGCAATCCGAGATTTGACAGTACCCATCTCGGTTTTCGTCAAAACCGCAATTTCCTCGTAGCTGAGACCCTCTACTTCCCTCAAGACGATGGAGGTGCGAAACTGTTCCGGAAGTCGCATCATCGCCTGGCGAATCACTTCGCTCATCTCTTTATTTAAAACTTTCTCATCCGGAAGCATGGATGTATCGGCGATGTCCCTTGTCGCCCCCTCGCCGCCTTCTTCTTCATCTATAGATTCGTCCATAGATACGGTGGGCAATTTGCGAGGACGTTTTCTGAGCTCGTCGTAAAAAAGATTGGTAACTATCTGCGTAAGCCAAGAACGGAAAGAGGATGGATTACGCAGATTGTTGATGTTACGCCAGACTCTGATAAAGACCTCCTGAGCGAGGTCGGACGTATCCGTCCAGTCAGGCGCGAGCTGGTAAAGAAGGGCATAGACAGTGCGCTGGTGCCGTTTGACAATCTCCTCAAAGGCAGCTGGTTCGCGCCTTTGGCACGCCAACACCAGATCTCGATCGCTTTTCTGACTATAACCCGTCGCCATGGCGACTCCTCTTTCCGTATATATTTCGACGCCTGGAGCTGGCGAGTGTTCCTGGCCGCCCGACGTAAGCCCCGAGAATAGCTCGTTGCCCTTATATCGTACCAGGCATGTAACGCCACATTCCAAACATTTTTGATGGGCGCAAAATGGCGGCGGCACCCCCGAGTCAATCGGCACCACCTTTCAGGTTGCACTTCTTTAATTCGCTTCCGGCAAAAGGTGATAGCATAACACTGAAGACTGTGTAAGAACGGCTGTCTACCTGATTCTGGGCTCATCAATCCAGAAGACAGCCAGACAGGCGCGCCGACGCGCGAAGGTGAGAGCCCTCTTCTTGCGACCAGTCACGGGACACAGAGCCTCTCAAGGAGATTTGACGTTGTCTAAAAGATATCTTTTTACTTCGGAATCGGTGACCGAGGGGCATCCGGACAAGATTTGCGACCAGATCTCTGATGCCATTCTCGACGCCATCCTCGCCCAAGATCCCAAAGGCCGCGTGGCAGCAGAATGTGCCGTCGCCACCGGCTTGGTGCTCGTCATCGGCGAGATTACCGCCAATGCCAGCATCGACTACCAGAATCTCGTGCGCAAGACAATCGAAGACATCGGCTATGTAGGAGATCATGGCGGCGGATTTGATGCGCGCTCTTGCGCCGTAATCACGGCCATCAACAAGCAGTCATCGGACATCGCCGGTGGTGTGGGCAAAGCTCTGGAAACACGCGAAGAAGGGTCTGCTGACACAATCGACGAGATTGGCGCCGGCGATCAGGGCATGATGTTCGGTTTTGCCTGCAATGAAACGCCGGAGCTCATGCCGCTGCCCATTTCAGTTGCCCACCGCATCGCGCGCCGGCTTTCCGAAGTAAGAAAAGAAGGCATTTTGCCCTACCTGAGACCGGACGGCAAAACGCAAGTGACAATCGAATATGAAGGCGATCGCCCGATTAGAGTCGATTCAATCGTCATCTCCACTCAACACGATCCGGAAATCGACGGCGTAAGCGACAACGATGCCGTCCAGAAGAGGATTGCCGACGACTTGAAGGCCTACGTCATTCACAACGTCTTTCAAGATCTCGACATCAAACCGGACAAGAACACACGTTACCTGATCAATCCGTCAGGGCGCTTCGTCATCGGCGGACCGCATGGTGACAGCGGACTGACAGGAAGAAAAATCATTGTCGACACCTATGGCGGTTATGCCAGGCACGGCGGCGGCGCATTCTCAGGCAAGGATCCGACCAAAGTGGACCGCTCAGCCGCATATGCCGCGCGCTATGTGGCCAAGAACATTGTCGGCGCCGGACTTGCCGACCGTTGCGAAGTGCAGCTGGCATATGCCATCGGCGTGGCGCGCCCGGTGTCGGTAAACGTAACCACATTTGGTACTGGCAAGCTCAGTGACGACGAAATCACCGACATTGTAAAGAAAGTATTCGACCTGAGGCCGGCCGCAATCATCGCCCAACTCAAGCTCAACAAGCTGCCGTCCGAGCGCAACGGCGTCTTCTATCGCAAGACTGCCGCCTACGGTCATTTCGGACGCACGGATATTGACCTTCCCTGGGAGAGGTTGGACAAGACCGAGGAGCTCAAAAGTACCTTTCGAAAACCAGCAACAAACGAAAAAGAACTGCTGAACAAATTGTCACGCGCCTAAGGCAGCGGCTCTCCACGTTAATATAAGAATATGGCTCCTGTCACGGGGTTAGATCTGATCGTCGTGACGGGTAGCTATAATAAGCAACGTAATAGAGGCTAATACTCGCCTCAAAAGGGTTCCGCTCTCTTGTCTGCTGACGAAACAACGAAATCCGGGTCTATCACGGTCTTACCAGAGACGCCCTCCGAATACTCCCTCGACCTTCTCGAGGGGGAGGTGCTGGCAATCGGGCGCAAACCGTCGCAAAGCGACAAGCGCAAACTGATTCTGCCTTTTCCGGAGGTCTCCGGACAGCACGCGGAAATTCGCTGCAAGCCGGACGGCTGGACGATTGTCGATTCGGGATCGACAAACGGCACGATGATCAATGGCGCCAGACTGACGCCCGGACGCGAATATATTCTGCATTCAGGCGACCGCGTCAAAATCGCCCAGTACGATCTCATTGTCCAACCGCCGGTCAATGGTCCAAGAGAGCTGGAAGAAGAGCGGGACGAGCAAGACAAGACACAATTCCGTATTCACCTCATCAATGCCACAATCCTGGTCGGCGACATCGTCGGCTTCTCTACGCTCATGGAGCGCTATGCCGCCGAGCCCGATCTGGTTATGAGAGCGCAACAAACCGTATTTGAGGCGCTCAACGAGGAGATTCACAGAAACTACGGTCAGCTGGAAAAAATCGCCGGCGACGCCATAATGGCTTACTGGAGCGGCGACGATTCCAAAGAAGGCGCCGGCTTGCAGGCCTATCAAGCATGTTATACGGCTCTCGAGATGCGCACCCTGGCGCAAAAACTGGGCAAGGATCGCAATTACTGGCCTTTTCAAGGGCACCCGCTGGTTATTGACATGGCTCTTGCGACGGGACCTGTTGCTGCCGGAACACTCGGCCAGGCAGGAGGCAGTCAAGCTATTACCGGTGACACAGCCAATGTCGTTTTCCGCCTGGAGAAATTGATCTCCGATGCCCATGCCGGTGAGATTTGGGTGGACGGCGTCACTCACGACCTGGCCAAAGATCGCTTCCGTTTCAAATACGTCGGCCAATTCTCGGTCAAAGGAAGACAGCGGCCGGTGGATGTTTATCAGCTCTTGAACTTGAACTGACAGAGACAAGAACTGTGCCGTGGGACAAACAATTGGTAAAGTCCGTCGGGCGCATGCTGGTGGGGCGCTTGCCGGCAACGGAGCTTGACGACCGCACGGCATCGGCTTTGGGCGAAGGCACCATCGGTGGTATCTGCCTTTTCAAGGAGAATGCAAGCGATCTCGAGCAGCTCACGCAATTGGTCGCCGCCATTCGCCAGAATGCCGCCGACCCGATCATTTGCGTGGACCAGGAAGGCGGCGCCGTGCAGAGATTCGACCACATCCTTTCCACGCTACCTTCAATGATGGCGATTGCCGCCACGGGCAAGCTCGAAAACGCCCGCTCGATGGCCCGCATAAGCGCCGTACAGCTTGCCGCCGTCGGCATCAATTGCGTTCTGGCGCCGGTTTTGGATGTCGCCTCCCATTATGCAAATCCAATCATCGGCACGCGGGCGTTCAGTTCCAACCCGGCAACAGTTGCCGAATTCGGCAAAGCAATGTTGCAAACATTCAATCGCAGCGGCATCGTTTCTGTCGGCAAACACTTTCCCGGTCATGGCGGAACGGCGGAGGACTCCCATTCCGAGCTGGCTGTAAATCATGCCCGCATGGAGGTGCTTCGCAAGCGGGACCTGGCACCATTTGTTGAATGCCTGCCTCACGCCAGAGGAATTCTCACCGCTCACGTCTGGGTGAGCGCTCTGGATGAAGATCCGCTTCCGGCAAGCCTTTCCGCCAATGCATGCCGGAGACTTCTGCGCGAAGAATTCAATTATGACGGTGTGATTTTCACGGACGACATGACCATGAAGGCAGTAAGCGACAAATATGGTCTCGGCGAAGCCTCCATCCGCGCCATTGAAGCTGGTGCTGACGTCATCCTTTTGTGCTCCGGTACTGAGGGGCTTGTTGAGGCCCATGCCAAAATCGTTCAGGCTGTGCAATCGGGAAGGCTCAAAGAACAGGCGATCATCGAGGCCAACCTGAGAATTGAGCGCGAGTTTGCCAAGAGCGCGTCGTCCAGACTGCCGGCCGACTTGGCTACGCTAAAGGAGTCGATTGAAGAAGGCGCCGGACTGTCGCTTGCGGTCTCGAGGGCGGCTCTGACTCAGCTCAAGGGGCAGCCGCCGTCGCTGAAAGATCGTGAGTGGTTGATTGTTGCACCCGCTCACCCCCGATATAAGTTGCCGCTTGCCGATGAAATCAGAAAGGCGGCGATGGATCCCCATTGGAGGGCAAATCAAACCGGCGCCGTTTCCATTGCTAAATGTGAGGAATGGCGCTATCCGCCGGACCCGTCAGAGGAAGATTGTCTGAGGGCGGCTCACGCCGCAAAGGGCAAGAACGTTCTTTTTTTGACATTCAGAGCCTTCAACAATCGCGGTCAATCGAGCCTGGGCTCCAGTTTACGCCAATCAGCGGCCAGCATCTTCGGCATTGCCGCGGACACACCATACGATTCTGTGGCGCTGCCCGACATTCCAAATTACATCTGCACATTCGACCCCTCGAACGGGGCCGTTAAAGGGCTGGCGCAAGTCCTTGTCTCCGGTGAAGAGCTGACCGGCACCTGTCCTGTTGATGTTTCTGCTGCCGCTTCATCAGCCGGCGCCTGATCTGTTTCTGTCATTTTTCTGCTGCCGCTTCACCAGCCGGCGCCCGATCTGGGCCTTAGCGTTTTAAACTCCTGAGTTGATCTGGACAGCGGCGGGCGAATCGACAAAAGGCTCATGCAATCAGCCTTTCGAGCCATAACAGCCAATTTTGCCCCAGCTTCCGCTTTAAACACAAAAGTTCAAAACGCAAGGGGGCGCAAAAGAACACGCATGCACCTAAGATGGTGAGCTGAGAATAGTATTGAAAAGATTGGTTACGGCGTTAGCGGCAAGCAGCAGGGCAACGCATCCCAAAATGGCAAAAAGCGTGATCAACCCCACTATGCGGTTCACCCAAACCCGTTTCTTCTCGTCTAAATCGCTCACGCACCCAACTCATGAAGCCAGTCCGAGCACAACCTGCCCATAAAATCTCGAAGTTAACCAGCTGAAAAAACCTTTGATCGAAACCCCTGCCTGGGCATAAAAAGTTAGGGAAATGTCCAGGAGCAATATGCAGGAAGCAGAGCCACTCCGACAGCGTCAATCCATACCCGTGATTGCCGATGAAAGCGACAGCGATCGCCGATTCGTTGAATTCGGCAAAATGGCGCGCCGAGAACTGGTGCTCAATACGATTTGTCTTTTGGCCACCTTTTTTCTCGTCGGCCATTTCGCGGGCATCATTGCCGCCATGCACCTCCTGCGCCTTCTTCTTATCACGATCGTGATTCTTGAGGTGGTGCCCCCTCTCTGGAGCCGGCAGCTCATCAATTGGAGGCAGTTCGACAGAGCCGAGAGAACGCTCAATTCGACAATAAGAGCGTCTCGCTTCCTGGGCTACTTCGGTTATTTCCCGATGCTGGCGTCGATGGATGCTCTTTACCGGCTGTTCATGCGCGAAGGGCGCTATTCAGAAGCTCAGTTTTTGCTCAAACGCTGGATAGCCATTGAAGATCCTCGCCGCATGCGGGGCAGCGCAGTGTTGCGCAACAACCTCGCTTGCGTCTATGCCCAGGAAGGGAAAACAGCCCAGACGAAAAATCTTATCGATCCCGAGCAATGCACGGCTAATTTGCGATGGGGGAAAGAAGGGTTGAAGGCGCTCTACTCAGCCAATTTGGGTTATGCCTGCATGGTCGCGGGCAATCAACAAAAGGCATACGAGCTGCTTTTGCAGGCGAAAAACATCAGGCAGAAAGCGAGAAAAACAGGCGACGAGCTGTATGCCAATATATTGAACAATCTGGGATTGTGCTGTGTAAATCTCGGTCAGCTTGAAGAAGCCGAAAAATTTCTCACCGAGGCTCTTGCCATAAGGCGCAGGAAATTGCCAAACAACCACATTCATTTTGCCTTCAGCTTCCATAATCTCGGCCGGCTTCACTATGCCCAAAAGCGCTATGAAGAAGCGGAGCTCCAGTATTTGTCGGCGATCTCAGTGCGGGAAATCAATCTGCCGCCCTATCATCCGGACCTGGCGACGACTCTGGAATGTTATGCAGTGCTGAAGGGCAAGATGGGTGATCTTGAAAAGGCCAAAGAGCTTTTGGAGAGAGCCGCACGCATTCGCAAAGTGCATGCCGCTCTCGAGGCGCAAAGAGCCGAAGAGGACATGGCCATGCTGCCGCTTGCGCAGACGCCCGCCCCTGAATCCATTTCCACGCAGCCGCTGGGCTGATTGACTTTACTTGGCACAAGCTCTGGCAAGGCGATCGTTGATGCCCGTCCATTCACTCGATGCCGGGGGCTTTTCGAACAAAATGCAATCGGCGCTGAGCGTGTCCATTTTGCGCAAATTGGCATACAGATGACGGGCACATTCCACGGCATTTCCTTCCAGCACCACCCACGGTATCGGACAATGCGCACCCGGATACTGACGGAAAGAAAGAACCACATAACGCTTTTCCGAACTGGCAATAGCATCCTGCACGAGAGAGACAAGCTCAGCAAACTCCAGAACTTGAAGCGGTGTTTTCGGAGCATAATGGCTTTTCAAAGATCCCGGAGCGCGCGTCACTGACCCGGGGCTGATACCTAAAGAATCGTACACCCGCTCCTTCAACACACCTTCTATTTGCTCTTTGAGAATCATGCCTGGACGCAATATCCTCGGTCGTTCGGCCGTGAGATCGATGATCGTGGATTCTATGCCGACAGCGCACGGACCACCGTCCAAAACGGCGGACACTTCCCCGGCAAACTCTTTTCTTACATCGTCGGCCGTCGTAGGGCTCAAGCGTCCGAATCGGTTGGCGGAGGGAGCAGCGACGCCGCCCTGGAACTGACGCAAGAGGTTAAGCGCAATCGGGTGCCCGGGAATCCGCAATCCGACGGTGTCCTGTCCTCCCGTAACGGCATCGAGCACATGCGGCGCGCGCTCGAGAATGAGCGTCAGCGGCCCCGGCCAGAATGCATCGGCAAGCTTGATTGCAGCCTCTGGCACATGCTTCGCCCAGTTATGCAATTGCTCTTGCGAGGCAATATGCACAATCACCGGATGCGCGGCTGGCCGTCCCTTCACTTTATACAATTTCTCAAGTGCGCGTGCGTTTGCTGCATCGGCGCCCAATCCGTATACAGTCTCCGTCGGAAAGGCAACCAGATCGCCTTTCTTGAGGCATTCCACGGCCTCCTGAATAGTGTCGGCAGCGGCGTCTTGCGGCATTTTGCTCAGCTTGGCACTCAACATTGCCCTCCCAGGCGGAGAGGCGCCTATCTCTGGACATCCCTGATTATACCGGCGTTTTAAGCGTTGCCCCCAGTTATCACCCCGTTCGTTTACTTCATGTAAGCATCGGGCAAGAAGAATTACGTGCTCCAATCCTATCCAAAATGAGGATGCCGTATGCTGTCTGGTCAAGAAAAGCGAGCCCAGTCCACTACTGCATGGCTGCATAAGGAACCCACTGGAATCAGCGTCCGCGACTCTCTTGAGGAGATCAAGGATTTTGCCTACAAGACGTTCGACCAATTGGATCAAGATGGCGACGGCTTTCTCTCCCGCCAGGAGTTGCACAACGCATTTACCGACGAGCTCATAGGCTGGCGCGAGAAATCCTTCGTCCTTTTTCTCATGCGGCGGCTGGACGATATTGCCGGCGCTTACAAGGAAGAGTGGGCTCCGAAGGGCAACGGTTTTTCACGGGTAGACCTGCAAGAGTATTTCAAAATGGTTGAGATCTCTGATGAAGGCCGAGCCAAACCGGCGGACAACGCCTGGATGAAAAAACGAAATACGGGCGGGATCGATATCAGTCAGACATTCGAAGATATAAAAATGTATGCGCTGGAAATGTTTGACTCCATCGATCAGGACGGGGACGGCTTCTTGAGCAAGGCAGAGCTGGAGTCGGCCTATGGCGAAGAAACGCTGGAGTGGCGAGAAAAATCATTCATCGGCTTCTTGATCCAGCGCATCGACGACATCGAAAAAGCCTTTAATGAAGAATGGGCTCCGAACGCAAAAGGAATCTCCCGCATGGACTTGCAGGAGTATTTCAGGAAGCTGGGCCGTTGACTGCAATTCATAAACGCTTTCGTTGCCAGCACTGTGGAAGCCGGGCAGGCAACTGCAATTCATAAGCGCTTTCGTCGCCAGCACTCAGTTGACTGCCGTTCTTAAGCGCTTTGTCGCTTTCCTTGTCTTAACTCAGGAAGCTCGGCCGTTGACGTAATTTGACCGCCCCTCAGCTTGCGCCAGGGCAACAATTGTCACACCGAGCAAAGCTCTCCCCGCAATGCCCAGGGATTGGCTGATTGAATCTCGACGTTGACCAGCTTTCCGGTAAGAGACTGGTCACCTTCGAAATTCACGACCTTATTCGTGCGCGTTCTGCCCGTCAGACGATGGGGGCTTCTTTCGCTCGGACCCTCGACAAGCACTTCGCAAACTTTTCCAAGATATCTCTTGTTTCTGCGCTGTGAAACTTCGCCCACCACGGAATTGAGAAAACGCAATCGTTCGTATTTCTCATTCTCCGGCACTTGTGCTTCCCAATGCGCAGAAGGCGTGTGCGGTCGCGGTGAGTAGGCAGCAGTATTGCAGGAGTCAAAACAAATCTCTTCCACAAGACTCACCGTCTCCATAAATTCTTCCTGTGTCTCGCCCGGAAAGCCGACGATGAGGTCCGTCGTGATGGCGGCATCGGGAATTCTGTCTCTAATTTTCTCCACCAGGCGGCGGTAGAAATCAACGTTGTACCCGCGTGCCATGCGCCTCAGAGTTCTGTCGCTTCCAGCCTGGATCGGAAGGTGGAAGTACTCGCAAGCGGAAGGAACATTGGCCACGGCATCGATGATCTCAGGATGCAAATCTCTGGGATGCCCTGTAATGAAGCGCACTCGCTTCATGTGCTCGATTTGCCCGACTCTTTCAAGGAGATGTCCGAGATGGATTTTGGGCGTCAGATCGTGCCCGTAGGCAGTGACGTTTTGCCCGAGGAGCGTGACTTCCTTGTAACCGGCGTCAGCAAGTTCACGAATTTCACCAAGGATGGTGTCAGGCTCGCGGCTTCGCTCGCGGCCCCGCACATAAGGAACGATGCAATACGTGCAGTTGTAATCGCAGCCATAGATGATGGAAACCCAGGCGGAAATCTCGCTCTGGCGAATCACCGGCAGCTCCGGCAGGTCCTCCGGGAGCTCCTGATAAATCTCGACCACCGGCTTGCGTTCGTCGCGGGCCTTCAACACGAGGTCAGGCAAACGATGAAGATTGTGCGTTCCAAATACAACATCTACGTACGGCGCCCGCTTCAAAAAGGCCTCGCCCTTGTCCTGGGCGACACAGCCGCCAACGGCAATCATCGCTCCCGGTCGCCTCTCTTTCAGTTTGCGCCAGGCACCCAGATAACTGAAAACTTTGTCTTCAGCTCCTTCCCGTATGGCGCAGGTGTTGAGAATCAAAAGATCGGCAGCCTTGTTGTCCGCTGTTTGCTCATAACCGATTTCACTGAGCAAGCCCAACATGTTTTCGGAATCAGCCTTATTCATCTGACAGCCGAACGTCTCAACGTAAACACGTCGAGTCTTTCTTTCTTCGCAAAGGGAAGTGCGAGCCGTCATCGTAAGACTCCGATCACTGATAGGCGGTAATCAGTAATTATATGGCAGCCCCGGACAGCACGCAAAATCCACTTCGCGCGCTGTCAAAGGATGTTACTTTGAACTTCCTGCAATTGCCCGGTCGTTCTTGTCACCCGAGCCGCTTCGAGCGCCGTCAAAGGATGTTGCGGCTCAATCGGACAGAGAAGGGCGCCAACGCCGCATCAAATCCCTGTCTTTGATCTTATCCGGACGAATGGCGGCCCTATGTCGTCGCGGGCGCTCTTAACGCTTGCGAGCGGAGATCTTCGATGTCTTGCACATAAGCGTAAAAGCGATTGAACGATTTGCGAATCCACTCCATGCGCTCATCATGCGTGGGAGGAGGGAGAATCTCGTCCCGGCTGCCGCGGAAATAGAGTTTTGTCTTGCCGTCACGACCAGTAATGATTTCAAGTTCGATGCCTAGCACTTCTCGTCCTTCTTTCTGAGGCAGCACAAATAAAAACCAGAAACAATCTCACCTTGCGCCGCATAGTACTGTCCGCCAACACTGAAAGTTTTCCAATTCTAACTTTAATTTGCGCAAAGGAAATTCCTTGACAAGCCGCCAATCTCAACCTCGTGCCACTCATAAGGTCAGACTCTGGCCTTAATCAGGATGTCGCATCCGAGTTGCTCCACTTTCATGCTTTTCAATTGCAAAGCTTGCGGCAAGAGATTCTCCGCGTCGAGAAAAACAGCCGGCACTGCATCTTTGTCCAGCAATACCTTTGGCGCAATGATCCAGTTGAGCTCATCCACGAGTCCCAGTCTGAGCAACAAACCCGCAAGACGCCCGCCGCCTTCACAAAGAACAGAATTGTGTCCTTCCTCTGCAAGCCATCTCAAGCCCTGCGCAAGATCGAGAATGTCATCTCGTGACGTCAAATCAGAAAGAGCTGTCGGACTGTCCGGTGACGATGAAAGCGGTTGCAAGCCCACGAGCGTTATGTGCTCCGGATATCTCGCTTTCTTCAAAGCCACGCTCGATTCCCGCGCAAAAATGACCGTTCTTCCCCCTGTGTCTTGCCTCAACAAACGAGCCTCAGGATCGAGGCGAAGCTCAGCGTCAATAACGGCACGCAATGGATCGCGCTTGTTCTCCACGCCGCGCACGTTCAGTTGTGGATCATCCCTTAGAGCAGTGTTCGCTCCAATCAACACCACGTCATAAACATTGCGCAATTCGTGCACATATTGCCGTGCTTCCTCACCTGATATCCAACGACTGGAGCCATTGCGATCGGCAATTTTGCCGTCCACTGTGGTCGCAAGCTTGAGGCACAGCCAGGGCAGCCCATGTGTCACGCGCTTGACGAATGCTCGGTTCAGCCATTCACATTCATCGCTCAAAACGTCCTCTACAACCTTCACTCCCTTTTCCCGCAAGGCGACGATCCCTCCTCCGTCCACGACAGGATTTGGATCCTTCATCCCGACAACCACACAGCCAACACCGCTTGCCAACACGCGATTGACGCATGGAGGCGTCCTGCCGGTGTGACAGCAGGGCTCCAGATTGACGTAGAGCGTTCCACCCCGCGCAGCCTCACCTGCCTTATCCAGCGCAATCACCTCGGCGTGGGGTTTCCCGGCCCGCTCATGACAGCCTTCGCCGACCACTTTTCCGTTTTTGTCCAGCACAACCGC
>DATNRC010000546.1:0-15144 GCA_036703705.1 Candidatus Obscuribacterales bacterium | reverse complement strand
CAATCCGGAGCTCGGCCCGCCCAAAATGCCCCGCCTGATGAGCTTTACGCTGGCGGCGAAGCTTTCTTCGGCTGCCAGCTCGAAGCGGGCATTGGCGACGTTTTGCCAGTCAAAGCTCACGTCCTTCAAAAGAGATTTTTCGCGCGGTCCTGGAACTGCATGTCCGGGCGCCGGACAGCAAGCGACAATTTCAATGGACGGATCGAATTTCCTCAGTCCGCGCGACACGCCGACCATGGTTCCGCACGTGCCCAGAGCACATGACAGAATCTTCAAGCGGCCGTCCGTTTGCGCCCACAAATCGGGCGCCAGCCACTGCTCGAATCCTTGTGGGTTGTCGGGGTTGGTGTACTGTCCGGGATTGAGCCATCCAGGCTGTTTTCCGCATTTGGCTGCCCGCTCGCTGCGGGGCTCCATCTTGCCGAACAGCGGATGACCCGCTGCCGGGTGCAAGAATACCTCGATGCCGAAAAGCCTGAGCATGCGCGTCAGCGACGGCGCGATGGAATGATCGACCAAAGCCCCGGTGTTTTCAATGCCGAACAAGCGGGCGATCACACTGAGCGACAGGACGGTATTGGATGACGAGCTCTCGATGATATTGTTGACGCCTTCGAGGTCTCCGCGTCGCGCCGCCTCGCTCAACATGGAAAAAGCGGGCAACGATTTGATGTTCATCAAAGGAACAAGCGGCATCATCTTGGCGAAGATGCGCACGCCGCTCTTGCGCAATGGATTCAAATCATCAGGCAGCTCCACCAGCGGCGTCGGTTGGTAGTTGGCCGGCGACAGGTACTCTTGTAGCGCTTCCTTGCCTGCATAAAGGTTGGCGGAGCGATCTCTTGCCCGTTCTGAAAATTGCTCGGGTTTTGCTTCGCACGCGCCGCGCAAAACTGATGCGGGCGGCCCAGAGGATGTGATGCCGGATTCAGACCGCGCGTTCGGATGTTGGGCGACGTTTGCGGCGTCCCACAATTTTCCGAGCTCTAAATCGACAGACTTGATTAGCTCATAGAAAACCTTTATCTGTGCCGCTGTCTCAGTGCCCACAGAGATGCGCAAGAAAGGATCTTCAAAGCGAGTTGAAGGAGCCGTGATATAGAGGCGCGATACGTCAAAGCCGAAGCTCGTGCTCAAGGCGATTGGAAATCTCTTCTTTTGCGCCAGCTCAACCACCCTCCGCTCGAACTGACGGTAGTGTGGAACGGAGCTAAAAGCCTTGTGGAGGTGGACGGTGAAGCAGGAGCTCGTGTACCAGGGTGCGGTGGGCGGGCCTTGGCTGAGCCAGGAAATCGATTCTATTGCGCCCTTGGGGCTCATGCTGCTTTCAAGAAGCTTGACGAGCTGTTGTGTGTTGCGCGAATGGCGCTGCATGCGGCGCATCATTCGTTTCAGGCTTGGCTCGGGCAGGCTGCCCACGGAGGAATCAGCGATATTTGTGCCCAGCCTGGCTCTTGTCTTGCGGAAACTGCTGTTAAGGCTGTCTTGGCCGTGCAGCACAACGATGCCGCCTGTCACGGCATCCATGCCGAACTGGTGGTATTTGGCCAGGCTCTCCACAAACGCCACCAGGACATTGTCTGGAAGCTGCTTGAGAAGCCCTGAGCGCAGCAGGAAGACGGGCAAGCATGTGGTATCAAGGACGATGGCAAGGGGTTTGTCCGCCTGGCTGCGCGCCCAATTGAAGATAGTCTCAAAATCATGCGCGATCACGTCGTTGCAGTTGGTCACGGCATCTAAGAAAATTACGGACGGGCGATTTGCCTTAAGCCAGTCCGCGAGCTTGGCTTCTTTCAGCGGCTGAATCTGTTCCAGATTGGGGAAGAAGCCGCGGGCCAGATGAATGTTCTCAAAGTACATTGGTGTAAGAGCAACACTGGCTTGCTGTCCCATTCCCATCTCGTCTGCCAGAAAGTGGAGAATGGTGCTGAACCCGGCCATGCCGCAGTTTGTCAGATATCCTTTTAAGCTCTTCGAGCCGAGATGGGCTGCATATTCTTCGACAAACCTCTCTTCATAGACTAAAGCATCCAGGTGGCCGTCTCGTTTGTAATCCCAAACATGCTCGGCAATGCCGTCAGACAGCCGATTGGCATAAACACCAATCGACGAAGCGTAGACCGGACTTTGCCAGTCACGAGCGCAGAGCATCGTACCTTTCTGGCGGTATGCCTTTCTGAGCGCTTCTTTAATTGACAGGTATTCTTTGCGGACCGACTCCAGCAATTGCGACAGATCGCTCTTGCTGGCCCAGCGCGCCGCGCGCTCGACAAGATCCAAATTGCGCTGGCAACGGCTTTTCAGCGTCTCGATTGTGTGCAGGTAGTTGGCTTGAAACCAATCGTCGGACAATTGAAACCAGTCCTTGGCGTCACTTTCGTGAGAGAGCGAAGGAAGCTTGCCGAGGTCTTCGATCAGGTAATTGAGTTCGCACAGATCGTCGACGATGTCGACGACATTGACGTCGCCCTCCAAGATTGCCTTGTGCGGACGGTGTTGAGCCTTTTTGCTGTGAATTTCCCGGTTCGGACTGTGGCTGGCGTTTAGTTCAATGACCATGGTCATCCTTATTAATGCGGGAGCGCTTAAAACATCGTCCTGTTGACAGTCGTCGCTGCTTTTGCAAATTTGCGACAACATTTTCGTCAGACACGGCTAACCAAATGCGAACAATTCTCAATTAAGAGTCCAAAAAGACTACAGTAGGTATATGGCTCTGTCAATGAAGTGCGAAGGACATGCCTCGAATTTGCCCAACGGTGGTGATAGGAAGTTTTTAAGAATCAAGCGAGAGCTCAACGAGCTGGCGACGATGAATGGTCCTCTTGATAAGAAATTATTGAGAAATATTTGCAATTGCTTGTGGTGTGGTTTAGTCGTATTCGAAACCAGGACGGAGATGCGCTTCTCGCCCTCCATGCTGTTTTCGGTATTGGCTGGATGTGCTGGATCGTCTTCTCCGATTGGCGCTTCGCCTTTGGTCAGAGCATCTCAGAGCCGGTCGTTTGTGCAGATTGCAATCATGAGTTCTGATTTTCGCAAACGGCGATGAAGGAAGATTAGACCAGTCTACTACAAATGCAAAAAAGGAAAGATTCCGAAAAGAAGCAGAGCACGGAAGCAGCCGGAACGCCATTGCCTGGCGATCGGGCTGCTTCCATGCCTGATTAAAACAACAGATCCTGGATGCGCATGCCGATGAACGCCAGGCGCAATGCGAGCCGGCGAATTGCCGGAAGCTGCGGAACGAGAGCCAAAAGGCGGGCCGGTCCAGCCAGGGGCCTGGTCTGGCTCAAAATGGTCTCCAGACCGCTACTCCGTTCCAGGAGAATCTCCGCAATCGTCTTGCCGAGCAAGAAACCGGAAGGCAGCCCGTCAGTGGCGGCGACAATCAGAGTTCCGCCGTCGTAGCCTACGCGTTTGAGCATCGGCAGTCCATCAGCCGGCAGCGCCAGACTGGCGCGCCAGGCGTATTCCACGGGCGGGATGCGGAAGCGATGACGGCGCACGGCAGTTGTGTGCAGGTGGCGCGCAAAGGACGAATCTCTCGACAGAATTCGCGGCCGCATCACACCCGGAATCTCGGCACCGCCAGTGAGAATGCGCCCGTCAGGAAGATAGCGCGCGTAGGTGTAGTTGATCTGGAGCGTGTCCCACATGGCGATGTGAGACGTCTCGTTCACCATCTTTGCAATTTCCTCGCTCGCCTCAGTGACGATGACCTCGCCAATCACGGGCACGAGCAGGCGATTGATTTGCCTGTATTCGGGCTCTGCATCAGCGTATACGCCGGTGGAAAGAATGAGGTTATTTGCTCTGACGATGTGGTTGCCTGCGCGCAGCACGAATTTGCTGCCTTCATGTCTCCAGGCCGCAACCGGCGTCATTTCGAAGATCCGCCCGCCTGATTTGCATACTGCCTCAGCCATCGCGCTCAAAAGACGCACAGGCTGAACAGCATTTTCACCACCCAGCACCAGGCCTCCGTGGAAGCCGGAGACGAATTCCGGCAGTTCTTTCGCGCTCATCAAACGGCTCGGCAAGCCGTATCGCTCGCGGATGGCAAGCTCATCTTCGAGTATCTTGAGGTGCCTGCGTTTGCTTGCCAGATAGAGCGAATTGCCGCGCTGCAAGATGTCTTCGCTCAGCGAAAGCGAGCTCAGCACCGCGTCGAGCGTGCTGGAGAGCTGCGCGTACAATAGCCTGGCAGTTGCCTCTCCGAAGAGCTTTTCCACGACACGCAAATCTACAGTGGTGGCAAGAGAGAGAACGCCGGCGTTCCAGCCGCTGCTTCCCTCGCAGATTTTGTCGCGCTCCAGGACGACAATGCGCTGATGCCCGGCCAGCGCAAAAGCGGTAGACAGTCCGATGACGCCACCACCGATGATGGCGGTGTCGCATTCCAGATCTTGCTCCAGAGCCGGAAAGTCGGCCCCTCTATCGAACAGCCAGAAAGGAGCTACGTCCCACGGCCGCTTCGACATCGATCTCAATGAACTATGCGAGTTCATATATGACTCCTGTCCCAACGTCGTGGGATGTCGGCGATTTGCTCGCCTTCTTTTTGTGAATACGACCACCGTCGCATTCGCGGTTTCGCCAGCTCGGGACTGCACATCTCACGTCGCCAGGGAAGCGAGTGAAATCGAAGCTGTCTAGCATATCGCGCTTATTCGCTTATTGCTGAGGAAAAATCCCGAGAAGGAAGAAAAAGAAATAGGAACATTAGCGTCAGTCATGAGTGCCTGAAGAAACAACCTCCAGAAGCTCTCCGAGCCTTAGATTAGCCTTATGTTCCGGTTGCTGAGCAACTTTTTCCTGCCCGTCTTCGCTTTGCCATTCGCCAAACGAGCGCAAATCTGGCTGCGATTAGCTTTGGTTTAGAAGCGTCGCCGTGGTCTTGGATGGTCCGCAACAGTTAGCGCCCATGGCGAATGGAAGCTTTGTCGCCCGCACGAGAATGGACCATTGGACAGGCACCGCCCGAGCTGTCCGGCGATAGCCGGCGTGGATCTTCAAGCCTGGCTCTCAGGCGCTTTTACAGGCCGAGCTGTCTGGCGATTACCAGGCGTTGAATTTCGGAAGTGCCTTCGCCGATTTCGCACAGCTTGGCGTCGCGCAAGAAGCGCTCGGCCGGGAAGTCTTCGATGTAACCGTAGCCGCCGTGGATTTGCACACAAAGATTGCAGACTTTGCTTGCGATCTCAGAAGCGAACAGTTTTGCCTGCGAACCTTCCAGCGTCACGCGCTTCTTGTGGTCCTTCATCCAGGCGGCGTGATAAACCATCAGCCGGGCGGCATGAATCTGTGTCGCCATGTCCGCGAGATAGCCCTGAATGAATTGGAATTTGCCAATTGGTTGACCAAAGGCTTCGCGCTGTTTTGCATAAGTAAGCGCCGCATCGAGAGCAGCCTGTGCTATCCCCAGCCCCAGCGCGCCTATGCTGATGCGTCCGCCTTCGAGCGTCTGCAGCGCCTGTTTGTAACCCTCGCCTGGAACGCCGAGAATATTTTCCCTGGGAATCTTGCAGTCTTCCATGGTCAGGCTCGCTGTCGGCGATCCGCGCATGCCGAGTTTTTTCTCTACTTTGCTCACATAAAAGCCGGGCGTGCCCTTCTCGATGATGAAGGATGAGATGCCCCGCCGGCCCTGGCTGCGATCTGTCATTGCCATGATGATCGAAACGTCAGCGTGCGTGGCGTTGGTGATGAACTGTTTGGTGCCGTTGAGCACCCAATGATCACCTTCGAGGCGGGCTGTCGTTTTTTGCGCGGCGGCATCGGAGCCGGTGCCGGGCTCGGTCAATGCCCAGCAACCGATGTATTCTCCGGTTGCCAGCTTTGGCAAATACTTCTGCTTCTGCTCTTCCGTGCCGAACAAATAGATGGGCACCGTGCCGAGCGAGCAGTGAGCGGCAAAGCTCAAGCCGGTGCTGCCGCAGGCCCGGCCAATCTCTTCGACGGCAATGGCATACGTTCTATAGTCTGCTCCGGCACCGCCATATTCTGTGGGAATGGTCAGTCCGAGCAGATCGAGCTTGCCCAGCTCCTTGAAAGTTTCTTCTGGAAAACGCGCGTTGCGATCGACTTCTTGCGCCTTGGGCGCAATTTCGCGGGTGGCGAAGTCGCGAACCATGTCGCGTATCGCATGATGCTCTTCAGTGAGAAACTCCCCGTAAGGCATTATCTCTGCGGTGTTCATAGTTGTTGTCACAGCCTTTATCCTCCAGCAGACATTTGTCTGCTTATAAATGCAGCCTGGCGAGCGCCGTTCAAACCTGGCAGGTAAGTCTTCAGGGGAAGCCAAGTCGAAGCACTAATGATCATAACGTCTGTTGAGCCTGATCTTACAGATTCTGAGCAAAATCTTCCGCAGCGAAGAATTCTTCGATTGCAGAAACAATGCGCTGTGATGCCTGTCCATCGCCGAAAGGATTGACTGCGCACGACATCTTGGCATAGCTGTCGGGCACTGTAAGCAATTCGCGAGCAGCCGAGACGATGCCGGCGCGAGTCACGCCGACCAGTTTTGCCGCCCCGGCATGTACCGCTTCCGGGCGTTCCGTATTTGTGCGCATGACGAGAACCGGCTTGCCAAGCGCCGGTGCTTCCTCCTGAATTCCGCCCGAATCGGTAAGGACGAAATTGCACTTACGCATGGCGTATACGAACGGTACGTAATCGAGCGGCTCTACGCAAATCAACCGTGAGTGACCGGCGAATATGGGCTCGATCGAATCTCTGACGATGCGGTTTTTGTGAATGGGGTAAAAGACCTGGACATCAGGGAATTCGTCGGCGATTTCTCTGAGCGCGCGTGCAATCTCAGTCATCGCGTCTCCCCAGTTTTCCCTGCGGTGAGCGGTAACGAGAAGGACGCGGTATTTGTCAAAGTCGACCTTTTCGAATAGCGCTTTGTCCACGCTTTTCTCATCCAGCCGCGAAGAAGTATGCAGCAAGGCGTCGATGACCGTATTGCCGGTGAGATAAACGTGCTCTGTGATCGACTCCTTCTTGAGATTCTCAACTGCAAGCGGAGTGGGCGCGAAATGAAGGGTGGCGAGCTTCCCTGTCAGCCGGCGTGACATCTCTTCAGGAAACGGGTTGTATCGATCATCCGTCCTAAGCCCGGCTTCTACATGCCCTACTGGAATCTTTTTGTAAAATGCGGCCAGCGAAGCAGCCATGACGGTGACGGTGTCGCCCTGCACCAGCAAGAGATCGGGGCGCGCTTCCTCGAGCAAGTCGTCCATGGACTTGATTACTCTGGCGGTCAAATCGGCAAGAGTCTGGCCATGGCGCATCAAATTGAGATCGTGGTCGGGTGTGATGCCGAACCATTTGAGCATCTGGTCGAGCATCTCCCTGTGCTGGGCGGTCAGGGTGACGATTGGCTCAAGCGCGGCAGATTTTCGCAATGCATGTACAACCGGGGCGAGCTTGACAGCTTCCGGACGCGTTCCAAACACGCACATCACGCGCTTTTTCATGAATGGAGATTCTACCTCAATATGCCGTCCCCGGCGATGCCATGCATTGTTCCTCCGGCTAATAGGCTAAAGCACAAACACAAACGTACGAATAACAGGGGAAATGGCATGAGAAACTGGCGTCTTCAAGCGGCGAGCGTCGGATAAATCTGAGCATGACATGGCTCGAACAGGACAGGGGGCGGATTTTGTCGGGCTTTTGGCGATTTGTTTTCAGGAACAATTGGTGGCAGACATTTTTTGAGTTGACAGGGGCATAATTTGAGATAGGTTAAACGTTATCAACGGAATCTGATAGACTCGTGGCAACCAGGAATCATCACCTTTACAGCATATTGCACGGCATAAGGCATCACGCTCAATTCCCTAGAGATCGGCAGAGGTTAAAGTGGACGTCATTGTTGAAGGAAAGATCACGCCTGATGAAGGCATTGATGAAGTAATTCAAACCGTAATCGACCTGAAGGCTGTCCCCCATGCGATCTTGAGAGTCACCTGCACCGATTCCGACTTGCAAGGCCGCGTAGCTTTTTCCCAGGGCGGTTATATCCTGGGCGGCTGCTTGACTGAGACGGGAGAGACCGGGTACTCGGCCGTAAAAAAGTTACTCACAATTAGAAACGGTAATTTCGCCATTCTCGATCCAGGGCGGACGTATGTCCCCGAGGTCAACCAGTCCTTGTGGATCAAGGGCGAGCGGGTAATCGAAATGCTGCCCAATCTGCCGGAAACGGTGGATCCCTTGCTCGATGCCGATCCTACAAAGCTGGCGCAGAAGGTGGAGAGCACAACCATCGGGCGCATCGACGCGAAAGTGGAACGGCCTGAAACTGAAGAACCAAGCACTCCATCAATAGTGGGTGACGTAAAGAGCAAAACCCGGCAGCTGGATCTTGCCGGTTATCGCTTGGTTCGAGCTGTGTTTCTCTACGGGATGGCTGCTGTCGTCGGCGCATACATTGCCATGCAATTTGGCTCCGATATCGCGATTGCCGTGGCCAAATACTTGCCGAGCTTTTCATTCCCCTAAACTTGCAACGATGAGTTGTGAGGACACATCATTTCGGCTCATTTTTGATGCGCATATGCATCACTCGAGGCATGAAGGAAGGCCAGACTGGCAAAGTCCGGCAGTCTGACTCATCTGCAAAGCACAACCGCGATTGCGTCTCAACAGTCGCGCACTTCCACATGGCAGTACCGGCAATCAATACGGCGAGTGCGAGGCAAATCCCCGCGGTGATGATGCCGCTTTGAAACAGAGAAGCAAGGCGACCCTTGCTCCTCTGTGGGATCGAGAATGGAGAGTGTCTTGCGTCCGGCGCGGCTGTGCGACAAATTAAAAGCCCGCGCTTATCGCGGTTTTCGCTGGGAAGCCATGGTGGGAATGGAACCTTCCCCGCGTCTCTCAGACGAAGCAGCCAGGCATTACGCCTCAGCTGGCCGCGCGTCGCAATTGACTGCTCTCTCGCTCTCTCTCCCTCATTAGTGTGGACTTTTACGTTGCAGACGCTGGGCGTCCTTCGCGGTTCCGCTGACCGGGAATGCTTGTAACAATGGTGTTTATTCCTGGCCTCGCGTTTTATTGAGAATATGTCATGATTTCGGCGCGCCTTCAGGTTTCGAAATCTCTCTTACGACTTCTGCCGTTGCATTGCGATTGTTGAGTCTCAATGCCAGATCGCCTTGGGCGATAATCCCCACGAGCTTGTTGTTCTCGTCGACTACCGGCATCCTTCGCACCTGGCGTTGCTCCATGAGATCGATGGCTTGCTTGATGTCATCGTCCGGTTTGCAGCTAACTACCTCATGCGTCATCACCTCGTCGACCTTGGTTGAGCCAGCGTCGCAATTTCTTGCCAGCACATTGACTACCAGATCGCGATCTGTGACTATGCCGATGAGCTTTTTGGAATCCATATTCTCGACTACCGGCAGGGGCCCGATGTTTTTATTCTTCATAATCTGGGCTACCTGGTCGGCGGTTGTGTTGGGCTCGCAACACTCGGGATCAGGAGTCATTATTTCTTTGCAGGTGGTCATGATCTTCTCTCCGTTAATGCCGACTTCGTTTAACAGTGCCCTTTTCTCGACCGCCGGTGATTGAGAAAGTTCCCTGAATGGGCGCAAGGGTTTGCCCTCGGGTGCGAAGAGTAATGACGTAGAATAAGGGGCATGACAGCCGAAAGAGAAGCCGTAGAAGAAGTGCTCAAGCTCGTAGAAGAGCTGACGCCAGAAGAGCAGGCCCGGGTCCGTGAGGAACTGGACCTTCAGGAGCTGCGCCGCAATATCCGAATCGGTCATCGGTAATAATTTTCAGACTGGATTCGACGCCGCAAAAACAAGCCAGTTCCCGTCGGATGGCAGATTGCAAAATTTCTTTGGATGTTTTTTTCGGAGCCGCCCAGCTGAGAGCCCGCACGGTTTTAGAAGCTGTTGCTCACACTCCTCTTGCCTTGCTTACATCGTTCCTTTCTTATGTACGTCCAGCGACGTAATCAGCTTTTCCACCTGCCCAGTCTTGGAAGCAGTGACAATGACCGGCAATTTGTCGGCTTTGTAGTCATTCGGAACCTTCCAGGTCCAGCTCACATGGCCTTTATTGTCTGCTGTCTTCGGCCTGAGATTAGGCAGCTGAGTCAGGTCCATCCCTTCAATGTCGATCTTGCAATCGGCCCCTGGTGACGTTTTCACTTTCAAGGTCACTTTGGCGCCAGGATGAGTCTTCTTCTCAAAAGACAGGACCTGGACATTGAGGCTTGTTGCCTGCGCTTTAGCACTGTCTATTTTAATGTCGGTGACGAGCTTCTCTTCCTTGCCGCCACTGGCGGCGGTGACGATCACAGGCATTTTGTCGCCCTTGTAGTCTTTTTTTACTTTCCATTGCCAGGTGACAAATCCGTTTTTGTCTGCGGTTCGATCCATTAATGCAAATTCTTGAAGTATGCCGGCATCCTGTGCTTCTATCCGGCAGCGCGCTCCTGGAGCGGTTTTCACTTTGAGCGTAACCTTATCTCCCGGCTTCACTGTTTTGTTGATTGATACCAACTCGACTTTTAACGGGCTTGTTGCTTCTGCCGCAAAAGCCGCTGAGGACACCGCAAGAAACATAGATGCTATGACAGCCGCAGACATCAAATGCTTGAATCCGCCTTTCATAGTTTTATCCTCCAGAATGAAAGCATGCAAACCGATCAACCAGTAAAACGGCATAATGGCGAACTTTATCTGCAGCAAGGCACCGTTTTTGTCAGATTGACCTTGTGAAATTTTGCCTCAATTTAACAGCTTGTTTTCATGGTTGAGCGGTGCTTCAGTCCCAATGCGACGAGCTTCACGAGGCAAAGTTCCTCTTAACCATCTTCAAATTTGGTTATAAAGATCAGCCATTAATTTATGAAACCAGATTCTTGTCAATTCGTCTTACAGATCGTTAAACAGGGGATGAGCACAGATGATTCGAGTATACGGCCCTATTGGATTGACAATGATTTTTGTTTTGTTTGTTATTGCGCTGGCGTTGTTTGTAGCTCTGCAGGCGCCTACATTGAATCCGGAAAGCCTCGGCCAGACGGGGCGAATGACTGACTCCAAGCTCAACATTCCGCTGCTCGAAAAAGGCAGTTTTTAACTTTCACAACAAGTCACATCTCAAGTATCTTGCTAAATGCCCGTACTGGCGCCTGCGAGCAAGAGAGCGTGGCACTGCGAGCGGTGACTGAGCCTGCTTCTGTTCGCAATTGATTAATGTTTGCTCCATTCAAAAATGGCTCTGCAACGCGTAATACTCTGTTGCGAAACTGGGGAAGTTCCTATATAAGCACCCGCAATGTTTGTATACCAAACATGAAAAATGGCTATGCGGCGCGAATTGCAGACTTATCTTCGCTGAAATGGATCGCCGTTCAGTACGGGTTTACTGCTGTTGCTGGCATTTTGACCTGGGTGTAAGAATGTACTCAGCGGCACGAAAGTTAATGGCACGAGAAAGTGCCGCTTAAAGTGCGAGTTCACGAAAGTGCAAGTTACTTAGATGATCATGCGTGATCGGCTAGGTGCAGAAACAATGCGTCTTTTGAAAGCTGATTCAGATCGCTAGGCACTTTCATAATCAGTGAGGCTCTTATGAATCCTTCATTTGCAAGAAATTCGATACCCAAACTTAGAATGGTGCAGGCTAGAGAGCAGTATGACGCCATGAGTGATGCCGATCTTGTTCTCTGTTGCCAAAATGGAGATGACGTAGCGCTCGAACGTCTGTTCGATCGCCACCAGCGCACCATACGAGCGATGCTCTATCGAATTGCACCAGACTGGCAGGACACCGCGGATTTTTCGCAGGAGGTGTTGATCAGAATTTGGAAGTCGATAGATCAACTGAAAAATCCACACGCATTTAAAACTTGGCTCAGGCAAATCGTCACTAACCTCTTTTATGACGAATTGCGCAAGCGCCCCAAACCGTCGCAGGTGACATCGCTTGATGGTCCGATGCGCGTGGATGGCAACGAATGGGAAACCATC
Organism: Candidatus Obscuribacterales bacterium; assembly: GCA_036703705.1. Lineage (GTDB taxonomy): Bacteria > Cyanobacteriota > Vampirovibrionia > Obscuribacterales > Obscuribacteraceae > DATNRC01. The sequence continues at coordinate 3,130 of DATNRC010000546.1, read as the reverse complement.
ACCCGGGACATTGTTGATCCTTCTCCGATTCCGGAGGAATGCGCATTGCAGCAAGAATTGTCCGATGCCATCAAGACGGCCATGAACAGATTGCCGGAGAACTTCCGCAAGGCTGTCGTGATGCGCGATATAGAGGGACGTCCTTATGAAGAAATCGCGATGCTTACGCACTCCGAATTAGGAACGGTCAAGTCCAGAATCGCGCGCGCGCGCGCGAAGATCCAGGTGCATTTAACCTCCTATCTGGCGGAATGCGCCTGAGCATCTGTCAAGTTTCCAGAGAGACGATACCCGCAGCCCCCTGCGGGTATCGATTTTTTGGCAGTCTGTCTGCTTTTGTATGATTGCCTGTCACTGAATGCCGCCGGCCGTCTGGGTATGCATGCGGGCAAGAGTCTCGGAATGTCAACCAACCCGCTGGGACGCCCCACGTCTGGGCGCCGGCGTCAAGATACTAGAAGAGATAGTAAAGATCGCGCTAAAAATTGAACGCCTGGCTCCGGCGCGGAATGCGGTTTCCCGGCATTCCGGCCGTAGCCGGCGTTCAATGCGCGATGCTACGAATTTGGCTCCGACAGCATCGAGCGAGAAGTGATCAGCTCTTTCTCTTGCTCACGATCTCCTCGCCTACGCTCTGCGGGACAGGCTCGTAGTGCGAGAAGGTGAGGGTGAACACTCCCTGCCCCTTGGTGCGGCCGCGCAGGACAGTGGAGTAGCCGAACACCGTGGCCAGCGGAACATTGGCGCGAACGATGGTTGTGCCGTCCGCCGTGTCGAAGCCCAGCACCTTGCCGCGCCGCGAGGAGATGTCGCCGATGATGTCGCCCATGTAGCTCTCGGGCACCTCGACTACCAGCTCCATCACGGGCTCAAGAAGCACGGGCTGTGCCTTGCGGCAGGCGTCCTGGAAAGCCAGCCGGCCGGCCATCTGGAAGGCCATATCGCTGGAGTCGACGTCATGCGAGCTGCCGAACACCAGGGTCGCTCTCACGTCGACCACCGGGTAGCCGGCCAGCACGCCTTCGGCCAATGCCGAATGAATGCCCTTCTCCACTGACGAGATGTACTCGCGGGGAACGGTACCGCCGACGATGGCATCGACGAACTCAAAACCGCTGCCGGGAGGCAGCGGCTCCAGCTCGATTTCGGCATGACCGTACTGACCGTGCCCGCCCGACTGCTTGATGTGCTTGCCGATACCCCGAGCCTTGCCGCGAACGGTCTCGCGGTAGCTCACTTCCGGCTTGCCGGTTGAAACCTTGATGCCGTAGGAGCGATCGAGGATGTCCACCTTGATTTCGAGGTGCAGCTCACCCTGACCGGAGATGATCGTCTGACCGGTCTCGGGATCGGTGTTGCGCCGGAAGCTCGGGTCTTCCAGAGCCAGCTTGGAAAGCGCATCCGCCAGCTTGTCCGCACCGGCACGATCCTTGGGCTCGATGGCCTGAGAGATCACCGGCTCGGGAGCGCTGATGGATTCGAGCTTGATGGAATTGTCGTCATCGCACAGGGTGTCGCCGGTTGTGGTCGACTTGAGCCCGATCACGGCGCCGATTTCACCCGCGTGCAATGCCGTCACTTCCTCCTGCCGGTTGCCCTGCATCTTCACCAGGCGGGAAACACGCTCCCGCGTGTCCTTGTTGGAGTTGTAGACCTGGGAGCCCGAATTGAGCACGCCGCTGTAGACGCGCACGAACGTGAGGTGTCCGTGGACGGCGTTGCCCACGTTGTTGCTCATGACCTTGAAGGCAAGAGCAGCCAGCGGGGCGCTGTCGTCCGTCTCGCGCGAAGCTTCCGTGCCGTCCTCGAGCACGCCCGTCACGGGCGGCACATCGAGAGGCGACGGCAGAAGCTCGGCGACCGCGTCGAGCAGGGGCTGAATGCCCTTGTTCTTGAACGCCGAACCGCACATGACGGGCACGAGCCGCATGGCGATGACGTCCTTGCGCAGCGCCGCCTTGAGCTCCGCCTCCGAGATTGGCTCGTCGGACAGGTACTTCTCCAAAAGCGAGTCGTCGCCTTCGGCGATGAGCTCGATGAGGGCCTTGCGGTACTCCGTTGCCTCATCGGCGAGATGGCTGGGGATTTCTTGCTCCTTGATGGTCATCCCGGATGGGTCGGACGAATCCCACACGAGAGCCTTCATGGAAAGCAGGTCGACGACACCGACGAATTCGCTGCTCTGACCGATGGGCAGTTGCAGCACAGCCGGCTTCGCCTTCAGTTCTGACTTGATCTGCGAGAGGACACGGTAGAAGTCGGCTCCTAGTGTGTCCATCTTGTTCACGAAGACGATTCTGGGTACGCGGTGCTTTTCTGCCTGGCGCCAGACGGTGCGCGTCTGGGGCTGCACGCCGCCCTTAGCACAGAGGACCAGCACACCACCGTCGAGAACTCGCATCGAGCGCTCGACTTCCATCGTGAAATCCACGTGGCCGGGGGTGTCGATGAGGTTGATCACGACGTCCTTCCAGGAGCAGGAGACGGCAGCGGATTGAATCGTGATGCCGCGCTCCTTTTCTTGCTCCATGAAGTCCGTGGTCGTGTCTTGCTCGTCGACGTTGCCAATCTTGTGCTTGGAGTTGGTGTAGAACAGGACACGCTCGGTAGTCGTCGTCTTGCCGGCGTCGACATGCGCGAAGATCCCGATATTGCGTGTCGCTAGCAGGAGCACCGTCCCAGAACGCTTCTTGGTAGCGTTCTGTGACATGGTTTTGCCTCCAAAGCGAATTGCCCTTGTCTTGCAAGGGGTTTGAGTGAACAACGGGTTACGGTTGACGTTTGCAGGCAATTACAGGTGATCCGTCCGAGATCACCCGACTGACCTGCGCGAAACTCATCGGCTAACTGCTTTTAACGGCTTCCCCCAACCTGATCTGGACAGGAGAGAAAGGCTGCGGTTACTTTGTCTGTTGCGTATCTAGGAGTGACCGTGTGGCAAGCCGACGAGGGAAGTTATGCTTTCAACCTAGGTAAGAGTTCATGGAGCGGGCAAGTTAAAAGAACAAAATACATGTGTGAAGGACTATGGCGCATTTATGACAGCCGTGCGAACTGAGCGAGTGGTCGTGGAATCTGATGGGATTTTACGCCGATCTCTTTTCCACTTACCGGAACGCAAAAACTTGGG
>DATNRC010000545.1:0-4802 GCA_036703705.1 Candidatus Obscuribacterales bacterium | reverse complement strand
TTCGCGCTCATAATCAATACCTCCAAAGCGCCGGTAGGGAGATCATAACACCAGGAAGTTCATTTGGGCTGGACTCTTACTGAAGTCGTTCTGTCACTCAAGACGCACTGACGCAAGCGCTAAGGAGAATGGGGTTGGCTTCAGTCAACTGCAAATCTCCACTCACAAACCCAATTTGTGACATCGCCCACTCGCAAGACTTGTCGGCGGGATCAACAAACTGCGGAATGCAGGGCTCGCGATTTGCAGACGGATCAACAAGCTGCGGAATGCAGGGCTCGCGAGATTTGCCGACGGATCTGACGAGTTCGGCCGGCGGTATAGATAAATTTGGCACCGCGAAGACTGCGGCTAGGAATCCCGGGGTAAGATCACGTTACCGCCGAACAATTTCAGCTTAAAAAAACATGCGGCCATTTATGAAATCGAGACATCTGAGCACAAAGAGTCTTCTGACTGTAATACTTGCTTTGTTGCTCTCATCGGTGCCGCGACCGCTCGCCGCCCATTCCGAGAAAGGATGGGTACTGGAGCGGCAGAATATTTTCGGCAAGACGATTGTCTATATGGACAGTCGTGGCATCCGCATGACCTGGCCTGACATTGGTTATAACGTGCTTGTTAAGGCTCCCGACTATTCAGTAGTTCACTTCAATACGTCTTCAAAAACGGAAATGGACGAATCGCTCGCTCACTTTTGCAAGCGACGAGGCATGGAGTCTGGAATCGCATGCCGTCACAATTGGCCCACGGAAAAGACAACCTACGCCGGCATTCGCGCACGCAAAATATCCGTCAGGACAAAAAACTTCCAGAGAAACTCCATTGCCGTACTTCCAGCTGTGAGAAATGAGAAGAAGGCTCCCGTTGTCGCAATCGAATATTTTGTGTCGGATTCCATTCGCTTACCACGGAGTATCTACCGCTTTTTCAGCGCATTTCACACCGTGCCTGATCTTAACGGAATTCCGCTGGCGCTCAACGACAGATTGAGCGACGGCAAGATCAAGCCTGTGTGGTACACAATTTCGGTAAAAAGGGAGACCATACCGGCGACTATCTTTGCCGAGCCGCGCAACTACAAAAAAGTAAATCACTGGGGAATGGTTTTTGGTGGTGGTATTTCGGGAACGATCGACAACATTGCAGAAGATCTGGGAGTAGGCGACAAATTTGGGAAATAGCCGTACTCAATAATTACTTTCTGATCTGCGCGTTGTGTTAAGCCGTTCTCTGCCAGTGAATCAATCGGCGCAAATGGACTGCCCGTCGGCGATAGAGCATTTTGATCCGCCGTCACAACATTCCTCCTGCTTAACATCAATGCAGGTCGGCTTTGACACCTTTTCACCGGCGTGGATACAGCCGCTACGGCATTCGCTTCAGCTACGTCAATGCCCGCGATCCCGGAGCCATCGAAGCACACGCCTCGCAGGAAACGAAGCTACTCTGGCTGGAATCACCGACGAATCCGCTGCTCCGCCTCGCCGATTTGAAGGCAGTGGGAGAGCTTGCGCACAGCCGCGGCTGGATATTTGCGGTTGACAACACCTTCGCCACACCGTATTTCCAGAGACCGCTTGAATTGGGCGCAGATGTCGTGATCCACAGCACAACCAAATATCTTGGCGGACATAGTGATGTCATAGGCGGTGCCGTAATCACATCTAATGACGAGCTGTATGAAACCTTGAAGTTCCACCAGAATGCGGTTGGTGCGGTGCCCGGTCCCTTCGACTGCTTCCTCGTGCTGCGCGGCATCAAAACACTGGCGCTGCGCATGAAACAGCACGAGGCCAATGCGCTCGCGATTGCACGCCATCTCGAGAATCACCCGCAAATCGAATATGTCTGCTATCCCGGTCTTTCCTCACACCCCCAGCACGATCTCGCAATACGCCAGATGACTGGATTCGGAGGAGTCGTAGCCTGCGTTGTGCGGGGCGGACTGCAAAGAGCCCGAACTGTGGTAAACAGCACAAAACTGTTCCAGCTTGCTGAAAGCCTTGGCGGCATCAAATCTTTGATCTGCCATCCAGCGAGCATGACTCACGCTCCCATCCATAAAGAAATTCGAGAGCATTGTGGAATTGTTGACGGCCTGATTCGCCTGTCGCTAGGAATTGAAGAAACAAGCGATCTTATAGCCGACATTGATCAAGCGCTCGATATGGCGAGCCGGACGGCATTGGTGCGCGGATCATATCCTGCCACCGAACAGGCGCCGGACACGTGCGTTGCACATAAGGCAGAGGCTGCGACTGACGAACCTCAATTTCTGGCACTGCGGTAAATCTGGCACTGCGGTCAAGGAGATTTCTCGTGAATGACCTTGCGATTTTGAAGTTCGGTGGAACTTCCGTGAAAAGCATGGGACGCATCGAGCACGTGGCTGATATCGTCACCGGTTTGTTGCCGAAGAAATGCGTTGTGGTGCTGTCATATGACATACCAGAGTTTTTGAGTGTGACTAAAACGTTCTCCGAAAATGAAGTTGAGATTGGATTGGTGAGAGGTTTGCTGTGGTAAACGAGCAATGAGACCAAAAAACTGGCATGGGCGGGAGATGCATTATGGATGATCGAAGCGAACAGACAAGTAAATTGGCTTTGCATACGCAGGAAGCGACTTCTCCCATTTGGGTAAACGTCATAGCCGGCGCCGCAATCATCGGCTTGATCGTCGTCGTATATCTCGAGTTCTTCGGCAACGGCACTCTTAGCGGGCGGGTAGACCTGCGGCGAGTGCTGGGCGCCAAACCGATTACTCAAGGCGTGGAAGTTTTGCTTATCCCTGAGCAACCACTGCTTGACTATATCAGGTCAAAAGAGTCAGATGTGGCCTCAATTAGAGCAAAGCTGAAAGAGCAAGAATTGTCGGCCTTAAGAGAGAGCCAAACAGCAACCGGCAGATCGTCCAACGTCCTTGGAGTTGCGTCCGATGTCGTTTTCAATGCTATGACTCTGGGAGTTTATTCACTAGCCAGACAGGGACACGACAGAAAAATGGCGCTGTGGGCTGCTCAAGACGCTCATTGGAAGCAGCAGGTATGGCCAGTCGCGGGTTATTATTTCAAAAGCCTGCCCAAGGCGATTGCAAAAACCCGAACTGCCGATGATGGCAGCTACAGCCTATCTGTGCCACGCAAGGGGCAATATGCAATAGCCGCGCACCTAGTGATGAAATCGCTCAGCAAGGACCTGGACCCGAAGGATCCCGATTACGCTCAGAAAAGCTATCAGTTTGTTCCTCCCAAGCGCCAACGCTATTGGCTTTTGTGGGTCAATATGAACGGAGCAAAGCAACAAAAGCTCGATTTGACGGACGACAATCTCACTGAATCGCGAGATCCGGCAAACGTCCTGCAGGCCAGTTGTTACGATTGGTGGGAAAAGAAATAGTTCGTCACTGCGCCTGTTTTCCCGCTTAGACAATGCCTTCCTTCTTGCTTTCCTTTTCTGCGCTCTTTGCGCTGACCGCATCCCTCACCTGAAGCAATTGAGCAGCAACACTTATCGCGATTTCCTGGGGGTGATTGCTGCCAACCGGAATTCCAATCGGGCAGTAAAAAACATCGCACAATTCCGTACGCAGTCCTGCTTCCTTCACATCATTTCTCAAACGGGCCGCCTTTGCTTTGCTGCCGATTGCACCAAGATACGGAAATTGCCTTTGCTTCCAGTGGCGCAGAATTTCGAGCAGGATCGGCTTATCTGTGCCATGCCCCATGGTTATCAACAGAACATACGAACCATCTGGTATTTGGGGCCCATACTTTGGCATATCATCGCAGGCAACCTTCTTCAGCTTGGATGATTCAGGAAGCTTGTCCAGCCACTCCACTCGCGGATCAACGCAGGTAATTCGGCAATCAAGATTGACCAAGATATTTATAAGCGCATTTGCGACGTGCCCAGCACCAAATATGGTGATATGCCATGATTTGACGTTGAACGCCTCAAAATACATTCTCACCGAGCCGCCGCAGGTCATGCCAATGTCCCGGTCGAGCGCCCATTGCGCATACATTGTTCTTGTCGCATTTTGGCGAGCTTCCTCATCTGACTGTGCAAGCAGCTTTTGTGCTTCTTGTATCGCTCTGTTTTCTATCTTGCCGCCGCCTACTGTGCCGAACAACAAGCCATCCATCGTGACGAGCATTTTAGAGCCGGCTTCGTTGGGAACACTGCCAATCGTGTCCACAACGGTCACGGCAACAAATGGGACGTTGGCCGCAAACAAATCGCTCATCTTTTCGTAGAACGTGATCATCAGTGACGTGCCGCATTGGGATGTCACTTAGATTATGGCACATTCCTCATAACAATTTGCCGTTAATGACGGCGCTCAGCATGCCGTCCTGGACCTTCTTGCCGCCCTCAGCATTGGTATGGGCCGAATCATAGAAGTCTGAGAGTTGAAACTTTCCACTCGCATCAAGATCAACGAAAGTCGCTGCATGCGCCTTGACGATTCTCAAGACGTGGTGCTTGTATTCAGCATACAGCCTCTTTGGCAACAAAGCTTTATTTTCGTCGGTTAATGGCATGTTAACGATAGCGAGCTTGATACCTTGCTTTCGGCAGAGTTCCGCCAGCCGCTCCAGCCTGTCGCACTCAATGGTGAAACGCTTATCGTTTGGCGGATTATAGCGAGAGTTCCATTCGGGCAAATCCCAGAATTGACCGCCGGAGTATTTTTTTGCTGCAACTGTGGTCCTGGTTGAGCTCTTTGGCGCTGAGCCAGTACCGCCAAGCCGGGTGCCGCTCCCGACCCTACCGGTGGTGTCATGCGAAGGAACC
>DATNRC010000544.1:0-8621 GCA_036703705.1 Candidatus Obscuribacterales bacterium | reverse complement strand
ATCTCGCCACCAACTGCTCCAAATTTGTTTCCGTTTTGCCCAACGCCGGTCTACCCGAGAACATCGGTGGAAAAACCGTTTACAAGCTCACGCCTGACGAGCTTGCGGAAGCGCTGCACTATTTCGTGCGCGAAGTTGGTGTCAATATCATCGGCGGTTGCTGCGGGACTACGCCCGATCACCTCAAGAGGGTGCGGGAAGTGGTTGGTTTCGCCGAGCCTCTCAAACGCCAGGTTGAAAGCATTCCATCGGTTGCCAGCATCTATACTTCTGTGGCCATGCACGTGGATCCCGCGCCGCTCATTGTCGGCGAGAGAACGAACACAAATGGCAGCCGCAAGTTCAAGCAATTGCTGCAAAAGGAAGACTGGGACGGCATGGTCGCCATGGCACGCGAGCAGGAGCGTGAAGGAGCTCACGTGCTTGACGTTTGTGCGGCTTATGTCGGACGAGATGAAGTGCGCGACATGCAAACGCTCATCAAACGTTTGAACACCGAACTGCAGATTCCCATAGTAATCGATACTACAGAATACCCGGTCCTGGAAGCTTCCTTGAAATTGATTGCCGGAAGACCGATTGTCAATTCCATAAATCTCGAGGACGGCGAAGAAAAGATGCTTCGCAAAGTGGAATTGATCAAGCGATTCGGTGCGGCAACGGTAGCTCTGACCATCGATGAAGACGGCATGGCTCGCGGCGCCGAGAAGAAGCTGGCGATCGCCAGACGCATCTTCGATCTGGCGGCAAAGGCCGGGCTGGCGCCGGAAGATCTGGTGTTCGATGCTCTGACGTTTACGCTGTCCACCGGCAACGAAGACGACCGCAAGCTCGGCCTCGAGACCCTCAATGGAATCAAGCTGATCAAGGAGTCATTGCCGGGGGTGAAGACGATCCTCGGCGTGAGCAATATTTCGTTCGGGTTTGACCCGCACATCAGGCAGATTCTCAATTCCGTATTTTTGCATTATGCAGTCGAACATGGGCTTGATATGGCGATCGTCAACGCCCAGAAAATCTTGCCGCTTTACAAAATCGATGAGGAAGAACGCGAATACCATCGCAAGCTGATATTTGATGAGCGCACGCCTGATTACGATCCGCTCTTCAAGCTGCTCGATTTTTATCGAGGCAGCGAAGAGAAATTGAAAGGAAAGGCGAAGGAAGAGAGACCCAAGGAGATCGAGGAGGTTCTCAAAAACCGTATTATCGATGGAAACCGGGTCCACCTGGAAAAAGATCTGGATATTGCACTTAAGAAGTACGCGCCGCTGGACATCATTAACTCAATATTGCTTGATGGCATGAAAGTGGTGGGCGACCTGTTCGGAGCAGGGAAGATGCAATTGCCTTTTGTGCTGCAGTCGGCGGAGACGATGAAGGCGGCTGTTTCTTACCTCGAGCAATTCATGGAGAAGTTGGATGGAGCGCAGCGAGGTGTGATGGTCCTGGCCACGGTAAAGGGCGATGTGCATGACATTGGCAAAAATCTGGTGGACATCATCCTCACCAATAATGGCTATAAGGTAATCAATCTCGGCATCAAACAACCGATTGAGAACATAATCCAGGCGGCTCTCGATCACAAGGCGGACTGCATCGGCATGAGCGGGCTTCTGGTTAAGTCGACCGTGATCATGAAGGAAAATCTGGAGATTCTCAATCAACGAGCAATCTCCGTGCCAGTCATACTGGGGGGCGCTGCCTTGACTCGTCGGTATGTCGAAGAGGATTGCCGGCGCGTTTATCAAGGTCGTTTGTTCTATGGTCAAGATGCTTTCGATGATTTGAAGATCATGGAAGCGCTTTCGAGCGGCGACGAAAATGCGATCAACAATTTGCTCGCATTTGGAAAGGGGGAACACGGAGAAGGCACGGGGTTTAAGGCGGACGAGGAAATCAGGTCGCAAGACGAAGAAAGCAGAAAAGACGAAGAAATCGGAGCAGACGAGGAAATCGGGTCACAAGACGAAATCAACGTTCGCCGCGCCCAGTCGGCGCAAGAAAAAGAGAAGCCCGATGTTGTCCGAGTATCCGCAGCGCACGCTCAGGCGGGGAAGAACGGCGACGGCCGCAAAAAGGTGCCAGACGTGGCGAGAAACCTGGAAATTCCCAGGCCACCGTTCTGGGGCCGGTGCATCGTTGATGATGTTCCTCTGACCGATGTTTTCGAGCATATCAATGAGAACGCCTTGATTCGAGGGCAATGGCGCGTGCGCCAGGGGCGATCATCGGCTGAGGAATACGAAACACTTTTAAACGAACGCGTGCGCCCTGCCTTGCGAAAGCTGGAAAAGCAATGCATCGAGGAAAAACTGCTCACGCCTCGCGCGGTATATGGTTATTTCCCGTGCCAATCGGAGGGCGATGATCTGATCATCTATCGCATCACCGAACGCTTTCTTAATGCTGCCGAGAGTGAAGCTCGCGAAAATGGCCAGTGGCTGAAGCTCTCAAGCAAAGACATTGGTAAGTTGGAAGAATGGCTGCGTTTTACCTTCCCGAGGCAGGATCACGGGCGCCATCTCTGCATTTCAGATTTCTTTGCCTCGACAAAGGAAGGATTGATCGATGTCCTGCCTTGCCAGGTTGTGACTATGGGTGCTCGCGCTTCTCAGCACTCTCAAGCGCTTTTTGCAGCCGATCAGTACACTGATTATCTTTATTTCCATGGTCTTTCCGTTGAATCCGCCGAAGGCCTGGCGGAGGTGATTCACAAGCGGATCAGAGAAGAGCTGGGATTTGCCCATCTTGATGCCAGAGAAAAGAACAAGCTCTTCCAGCAAGGCTATCGTGGCACAAGATACAGCTTTGGTTATCCGGCTTGTCCCAATCTCGAGGATCAAAAGCTTCTGTTCGATCTTCTCGAGCCGGAACACATCGGCGTGACACTGACCGAGGAATTCCAGCTCGTTCCCGAGCAGTCGACGTCGGCGGTCGTGGTGCCGCACCCAGAAGCGAAGTACTTCAACATCCGAAGGGGTGCTGCAATTGTGAGCGCCGAAGATTAGCGTCTACATCAAGCCCGCGATAAGGACAACGATGTGCGTGTTGACGTCTGGCGCTCGACCAGAAGCGAACTGCTTCAATATGCGCAAGTGGCGCCGGGTTGTGAGCGCCGGCTTGATAGTCCGTGTCGGAGACGCCTCCGGATATGAGTACTTAAACAGATGCACCGCTGCTGAAAAATTGCCGGTCTTTGCGGCCTCGCTTATGAACGGCTGGACGGGACGGGAAACAGTGCCTCCTTCGGGCATTGGGCCATTCTGAGTATGTGCTTTCCAGTACAAAGTTATAAGATTGCAGAAACCCCGGATGGTCCTTAAAGAGTAAGAATGATAACGAGCCCTCGGAATAGGGCGGGCGGTTTGCCCAAGGGAATCCAGATTTTAAACCCCATACTACGGTGGATCGAGACAAATCCTGAGAGATCCGTTGTCCGGATCGGTATCGTTGTTCGGCGGCAGACAATTTGAGAAAGATTAGATGGCAGTCGAGGCTTCGAGGTCGCGTCTTGCACCGAATATGGTGCCTTGTGCTGCTCGGTCTTTGTCTGGCCGGTGAGAAAGAGTCGGTGACGTCATGAAGCTCGACACAATTGACGAGGTAGAACGATTCCTTAGCATCCAGGAGCAGGCGCTTGGCGGACAGAGCCCCGAAGTAGCAAAAACTCTGGCCAAGCTTGCCGATCTCTATGCCCAAAAGTGCGACGTTGAGAAGGCCAGGACTCTTTATACGCGAGCGTTGGATATTCTCGAGCGTGTTGCCGGACCACATAGAGCCAGTGCAGAGGATGTACGCAAGAGCTTCGCCAAGCTCACGCCCGGGGGCAGTTCGCCGAGCTCAGTAAATGGCGTGCAAAAGCTCGCTGCCGGGCAACCAATGGGCAATCGTTGCGCCGCGTCCGGCGCTTATGCGGCGCAAGGAGACGAGAATCTTTCTGCGCCAGCGCAATCGCTCCGCAATCTTTCCAGCGTGTCCGGCGCTTATGCCAGCCCGTCGTCCTCAACGAGGGACGATTTGCCGCCGTATCCCGGAGCCAAGCCAGATAACAGCAGTTGCGACCGCGACTCACTGGATACGCAAAAGCGCTCCGACCCCAAAATATCCTACAATGACATACCCGGCGGCCCAGCTAAGAGAGCGCCGAGCGCCGACGTGACGATTTCAGAGGCTCTTGCGGAAATAGAGCTTCTCAAGCAGATGGTGGGGCCCTGTCATATAGCTGTCGCCGACAGCCTCACACAATTAGCCGATCTTTATTGCCGCAGGCGTATGTACTCCGAGATGGAACCGGTGCTCGTTAAGGCCTTGAAAATCCGCGAAGCCGTGTGCGGGCCCGAGCACCCATCTGTGTCCACGGAGCTGAAAAATTTGGCTCGTTTGTACGAGGCGCTCAATAAGTACACGCAAGCAGAGTCGCTCTACAAAAGAGCAATCGCTATTCGGTCTGCGACTTTGGGCAAGAGCCATCCCAAGACTATCGATGTGAAAGAGCTCTATGGCAAGCTTTTGCGCAAGACGGGCCGGCTTGAGAAAGCCGAGCAGTTGGAGAATGAGGTTGAAGCCGCGCGCGCTCTCAATGAGACTGATGAACGATATAGCTCTCAAGAACTCTTTTTTATTGATTCGCGAGTTCTTTAAGTGCAAGAAAGTTAGTGTGAACGACAAATGGAACCGTTGCCACTTTCTCTGCGGGAAGGTCATCCGATATCGGATGACCTTCCCGGCTCAAGAGTGGTCGGGCTTGCATTGGCTAACCATCAACAAGACTATCGCTTCGCGGATTCTTTTCTTGCTTTTTCTTTCAAGCGTTGAACCAGGGAGCACATGTCATCGTAACGCCCGAACGATGGCACAAGATAAGTACCCTGGCAAATATCGCGCACCTCTTCTAAAAGTTCTTCAGCAAGCTCGAGACCAACTGCCGACCCCTCATCGCCCGCTTTCTCCATGGCGTCGCGAATCGCTTGAGGGATAGTGATTCCTGGCACTTCATTGTGCAAGTACTCAGCGTGCTTGAAACTATGGAGTGGCATGATGCCGACAAGAATAGGAATCTTGCAGGGTCCGAATTCATCAAGAAAATCTGTTAAATCGCTGACCTGATAAATCGGCTGCGTCATGGCAAAGTGAGCACCGGCTTCGATTTTCTTGGCAAAGCGCTCTCTTTCCAGTTGACGATTTTCGGCGGTCGGATTGAGCGCGCAAGCAATGGAAAGCCTCGTCGGCGAGCCTATGGAATTGCCTGCTATGTCGACGCCTCTGTTGAGCTGGCTGATGATCTTGATCAAACCAATAGAATCGACGTCATAAACTGCTGTTGCGTGGACGTAGTTGCCGAGAGTGGGAGGATCGCCCGTGAGCGCGATGACATTGTGAATCCCCAGGGCCTGGCAGCCGAGAAGATCGGCTTGAATGCCCATCAAGTTACGATCTCGGGTCGTGAAATGAATGATCGTCTCGATGTTTACGTGAGCGGCAATGAGCTGGCATGTCGCCAGCGATGACATTCTTACCCGGGCCATGGGGCTGTCTCCGACATTGATTGCATCGGCGCCGGCATTTTTCAGTTTCTCTGCCGCTTGCAACAATTTCCGCGCCACAGCTCCTTTAGGAGGATCCAGCTCCACGGAAATGAAAAAGTCCCCGCGCTTTGGATTGGCTTTAGCCGTAGCCAGCCGGGACGCCAGAAGAGGAAGAGCGTCGTCCACTTGAGAGGACGCAAGAGCACTTTCGACTTTTGCCTGCTTCTCCCCCTGTTTAGTCTTGTCTTTCGCTTTGACATCGACAACCACGGGAGCTGTTGGTGTCATCGCCGGCAATTGAGCCAGTGTCGTGTCGGAAACTTTGCGGATGGAATCCAGATATCTGTCCAGCATTTCACGCATGGATTTGATGTGCTGCGGCGTTGTGCCGCAGCAGCCGCCAATCAGTCTCGCCCCTGCTCTTGCATATGGTTCGACATAGGAGGCGCAATAATCGGGACGGCTCATGAACGTATAACGACCGCCCGTCAAACTCGGTTGCCCGGCATTAGGCAGGCACGATAAGGGCAATTGATCGGTGTCCAGGCCTTTGCTCTTGAGGGCATTGCGCATTCGTATCAAACAATCAAATACCGGTCCCGGACCGGCACCACAATTGATGCCCATCACATTTGGAGCTTCGTCGCCGAGCTCGGCGAACAGTTTAACGACATCTTCGGGAATGACGCCAAGAAGCGTGTGCCCCTCGACTGAAAAGCTGAGCTGTGCCACCACGGGCAGTTTAGACACTTTGCGCGCGGCCCGCACGGCTAATGCCAGTTCTTCCAGAGAGGACATGGTTTCGATCATGAATAAATCAACGCCGCCGGCAAGCAACGCTTCCATTTGTTCCTGGAAAGCTTTGGACATTTCGTCGGCTGTGACATCGCCCAATGGTGCTAAAAGTTTGCCAGTCGGACCAATCGAGCCGGCAATATAGACGGGTTGGCCGGCAACCTCGCGAGCATTGCGGGCGACCTTTGCCGCCCAGACGTTGATTTTCCAGACTTGATCGTCGAGCCCGTATGTTTGCAAACGAAAGCGATTGCCGGAAAATGAGTTGGTCTCGATGAGATCTGCTCCGGCATTGATGTAATCAATATGCAATTGTTGGACGAAGTCTTGCCTTGTTAAGTTGAGCTGTTCAAAACTTGCTTCAGGTGAGGCGCCGCGTGCATAGAGCAATGTACCGATGCCGCCGTCGGCGAGCAGGGGTCTTTTTGCGAGATCTTCGAGAAACGGATGAGTCATTGTAAATGGAGTCCGGATGTGTGCGACGGCTTTGAGCCGACCGGCACTCATATATGCCAGTCCGGCAGCCAATTTTAGCATGCAATGGCCGGGCGGTAAGGCGCTCTCGGCGAGCCATCGGAGGCTTCGCTCCTGGTGATGCTCATCGCGAAAGGTATGTTTTGCAGGCAGTGTCCCTGATCTTTACAAGGCTTACAAATGTGCAATCTCTCGGCAATCCTCAAGTAAATGCGCATCTTGAGGACTGGCAGCAGTTTCTCTCTGAGCGCCCTAAGCCCAACAGGCTCTTCGCCTGCTAAGATACGCAACGGAGACGCCTGCGGGCGCCTATGAGAGCGCGCTCATGAGTATCTTATTTCCGTGCCCACCGATCCAAAACTGATTCGCAACTTTTCCATCATTGCCCACATCGATCACGGCAAGTCAACGCTTGCCGACCGGCTTCTCGAGCACACGGGAACGATTTCCAAGCGTGAAATGATGGATCAGGTGCTCGATAGCATGGATATCGAGCGAGAACGCGGCATCACCATCAAAGCGCAGCCAGCCCGCATGGAATACAAAGCCAGCGACGGCAATGTTTATGTTCTCAACCTTATCGACACGCCAGGGCATGTCGACTTTGGCTATGAGGTGTCAAGAAGTCTTGCTGCCTGCGAGGGAGCTCTTCTTGTAGTAGACGCCACTCAGGGCGTGGAAGCCCAGACGCTGGCGAACGTGCATCTGGCTGTGGAAAACAATCTGGAGATTGTTCCTGTCATCAACAAGATCGATTTGCCAAGCGCCGATCCGGAGCGCGTGAAGCAAGAAGTAGAAGAAGTAATCGGGCTGGACTCGTCGCACGCCGTCCTCACAAGCGCCAAGAACAACATCGGCATCATTGATGTTCTCGAATCGATAGTCGCTTTCATTGCCCCGCCGCGAGATACTCACGATCTGCCGCTCAGGGCGCTGGTTTTCGACAGCTATTACGAGAGTTACCGGGGCATCATCGTCTATTTCCGCGTCAAGGACGGCAGCATCGCGCTTGGCGACAAGATACGATTCATGGCTAACAGCAAGTCTTTCGAGGTCACCGAGCTTGGTGTGCTGCGACCGGGACAGGTCAAAGTCGATCGTCTTGGACCGGGCGAGGTCGGTTACTTAGCAGCATCGATAAAAGATGTGGCTACTCTTGTCGGTGATACCATCACGCATGACGACCGACCGGCGCCGGAGCCCCTGCCCGGTTACCGTCCGGCCAAGCCGATGGTTTTTGCCGGGCTTTATCCTGTCGATAACGAGCAGTATCCGGATCTGCGCGAGGCTCTGGAAAAGCTGGCACTGAACGATGCTTCTCTGCAGTTCGAGCCGGAAACTTCAGAGGCGCTTGGTTTTGGCTTCCGTTGCGGCTTTCTGGGACTCCTTCATATGGAGATCATTCAAGAACGGCTGGAGCGTGAATACAATCTTGCTCTTATCACGACAGCGCCATCTGTTGTTTACCGCGTCACCAAAACCGACGGCAAGGTACTGATGGTGGAGAATCCGGCTAAATTGCCGGAGCCGAACTATCGAGAGATGATTGAAGAACCTTATGTTTCAGCGAGCATCATGGTTCCTAATGATTTTGTCGGCCCGATTATGGAGCTCTGTCAAAACCGGCGCGGCATATTCGTTGATATGAAGTATCTCGATCCGCGGCGTGCGATGCTGCATTATGAGCTGCCGCTTGCCGAAATCATCACTGACTTTTTCGATCAGCTCAAGTCGCGGTCGCGTGGTTATGCCAGTCTCGACTATCACTTCCACGAATATCGCGAATCGCGGCTCGTCAAGCTGGATATGCTTATCGGCGGCGAG
>DATNRC010000543.1:0-3959 GCA_036703705.1 Candidatus Obscuribacterales bacterium | reverse complement strand
ATGTTGCCCATGACATTCAGTCACTAATTCGACCCCACCCGCCAACGCCCACGAAAACATCGGGGTTTCCAGCCATAACGCATATCCAGAACCACGGCAACCGCTATATCCGTGCAGTTACCGCGGCGAAGTTAGGCTAGGGGATGAAGCAGTGGCCGGCAGATGAATCAATTAAGACCATCGTGCTGGTGAGATTAATGCCTGCGAAGCTACTCTAATCTCAACCAGCCCGGCCAGATTGCTTCGATTTTAGCGTTGCTTTCAGATTGGCAAACGCCGGAGCCTTGTTGTCCGCTCATGCGCAGTCTGGACGCATTTCAAAAGACGAGTGTTTTGACAATGACGGGAAGCGATTGCACCGCTTTTGAGATACCGCGAGCGACTGGTTTTCCGATATCAATGTAGTCACCGTGCAAACTCGACACGCCGTCGATAACCAGCAATGACTCTCCTCTGAGATACTGGCGAATCAATTGACCGAGCGCCATGGCGACATCCTGCTCGCAAATGAAGACAAGCGGTGATGATGCTGACAGCTTTCTGGCAGCGTTTGCCAGTTGCTTCGCAACGACTTTCAAGTTGATGTAACCGGCTTCATGGATGTGCGGAAGCTCGAGCGCCACGATTTGTTCGGACCATTGAATGTCTGAGTGGCGAAGCGCGTTTTCGATGCATTCAGTTGTATTGCTAAAGTCCGAAGACCAGGTGCTCACAAAAGGCCTTACAACCGGAACATTACGTATCGGCAGGGCATCAAATTCCACGTGAATCGTTGAGCCGCTTACTTGCATGCTGAACATTCCTGCCCCGATCACGGTTGCTCTTATTGGACGCGCAGGCACCGAATATCTGATTGCCCTTTTCTCAAGGGAGGTGAGGAATGCTCGTGCTAAGTAGCCACCAACATCACCGAAGCAATCCGGCTTGAGGTGCTTTTGGCTGATGAATTCAGCAACACCGCCTGTCAACCATACCTCGTCGAAGTCTCTATGTCTGAGAGGTTCTGTCGTGAAAAGCAATCTCACTATCTCACTGTCCGCACTCTCTGATATCTCACTGTCCTCTCTGTCCGCACTATCTGACACCGCATCCATAATGTCCGCAGAAAGAAGCGCAGTTATCTCATGTAAGTCATCGTCCGATATCGGATCGCCCACCTTTATGGCGTATCCTTTGAGTTTTAAGTACTCCTGTCCGTTGGCTGTGATTTCCTCAACCGCATGGTCAGATGATAATTTGAGAAATCTGCCGCCCAAGCCGATACATGCCGTGTCTATGATCTGACCTTCGCGTACCACTGTCAGATTCACGGTGCCACCGCCTATGTCCATATTCAAGATGGTCACTTTTCTTTCCAGGGACGATCGTACAGCGCCTGCGCCCCTAGCAGCCAGTACTCCTTCTAAATGCGGACCGGCGGTTGCCGCGACCAGCTCACCCGCGAGCTGGGAAAGCACATGGGCCACCTGCTCGGCATTCCTCTTTCGTGCCGTCTCACCAGTAATAATCGCAGCGCCTACTTTTACATCAGCGGATGTCATTCCAGCAGCAGCATATTCCTTTTGAAGGATTTCAAAGACGCGGTCGGCATCAATAATTCCCTCTTTCGTTAAGGGCGTGAGATAAACCTCACCCTCATGCAATGTCTCGCGTTCCCCAATCGCAAGACGCGGAGCCTGATTCACACTGGAGGAATTCTCGAGGAAAAGTCGGCTCAGGGTCAGGTGAGTAGACGTCGTACCCACATCTATGCCAACAGTGATAAAGGATTCCATGGCTAACTCAATTTCTGCAGTTTCACGCCAGAGACCTTATGCTCCAGGATAGTCTTGGCGAGGCTGACAATGTACGCACCGGCTTCGACAGCTGGAGTTCCGCCAGGATGAATATTTGAGACCACTGTCCTGTCAGAACTGATTGTTTGCGGACCCGGATCATAGGTTATGTAAGCGCTCAGTCCCTCGGAGCACGACAGCCCCGGACGCTCACCAATCAAATTGATTACCAGTTTGGCCTTGAGAGCATGGGCAATCTGATCGGCAACGGCCACACGGCCAAAACGTACCAAAACCGGCAATCCGCTCGAAATACCGCCGAGCCGCAATCCATCCTCAATCATGGGCAAGAGGTCAGGTACATTCCTCTCGACCGCTCTGGCTGATAATCCATCACAAATCACGATTTGAACGTCCACTGGTTGCGGACAAATTCCAACCAGGCGAGCGATTGATTCCTCGTCCAAACGTTTCCCTTTAGGCGGAAACGAGATAAAGTCGTCTAAGCTGGAGGCCGTGGATTGAACAATGGGGATTGATCGTCCAGAAATAAACCCGGTCAAAAATTCGTCACTCAATTGGCCTCTGATGGCGTCTCGTGCCAGAGCGTGATCCTGACGAAAGCGTATCCAGGCAATTGTTGGCGGACGAGTTCCGCATCGACCCACACTTACCCTTGCAGGTGTGACACTTTCGCCGGCGCGGGGATCAAAATCTTTCTTTTCGTCATTTAGAGTCATGCGTCGGACCAGGCGAAGCTGTCGCGATCACTGGTAGGTCGACACTATCGCCTCTGCCTCGCCTACGGATCGGACCCCATAGGTTACACTATTGTGCGTTTGTTTTTATAAGACATTTGTGAGCAATAGAAATGAGTCGTCTTTCAACTTGCATACGCGGGCAAGCTTTTCGATTCGGTTCGCTGAAGGAGCTCCTCGCCAAAGCAAATGAAGAAAAGTCCGGCGACATGCTGGCCGGTATCGGCGCGAAGACCGAGATGGAGCGCATGGCGGCAAAAGAAGTCTTGTGCGATGTGAGCCTCAATCGTCTGCGCGAAGAAGCAGTGATACCTTATGACGATGATGAGGTCACACGCATTATCGATGACAATCTCGATCGCGATGCTTTTAAAAAGATTCAATCCTGGACCGTCGCAGAGTTGCGGGAATTCCTGCTCTCCGACAGCACGGACAGCCGTGCCGTCGAAAACATCCGCTGGGGATTGACCGGCGAGATGGCGGCAGCAGTAGCCAAGATAATGTCGAACCTGGACCTGGTCAAAGCGGCAAGCAAGTGTCGAGTGACGGCGAAGGCCAAAACGACGCTTGGCATTCCTGGAGTTCTCGGCGCTCGATTGCAACCCAACCATCCATCTGACTCAGTTGACGGCATCACCGCATCAATTTACGAAGGTATTTCTTACGGTGTGGGCGATGCCGTGATCGGCATAAACCCAGCCTATGACACTGCAGAAACTGTGTCACGCTTGTTGGATGCCACTAACTCCTTGATTGAAGATCTGGACATTCCGGCCCAGAATTGTGTCTTGAGCCATATCACCACGCAGCTAAAAGCCTTAGAGCGCGGAGCTCCGTCAGGTCTTATATTTCAAAGCATCGCCGGCACGGAGTCAGGCAACAGAGCATTCGGAATTGACAATGCGACGCTCAAAGAAGCTCAGGAGGCTGGCAAGAAACTTTGCCGGGCTAACGGCGGCTCTTACATGTACTTCGAGACCGGACAGGGCTCGGAGCTGTCTTCTCGAACGCACAACGGAGCAGATCAACTGACGCTCGAAGCACGATGTTATGCCCTCGCCAGGCAGTTCAATCCTTTTCTTGTAAACGACGTCGTCGGATTCATCGGACCGGAATATCTTAAAGATGGACGGCAGATGATTCGAGCGGGACTGGAAGATCATTTCCTTGGCAAATTGCTCGGCGTTCCAATGGGCATTGATGCCTGCTACACAAATCATATGAATGCCGATCAGAACGATCTGGAAAATCTTTCTATGTTGCTCATCCTTGCAGGTGTGAATTACTTCATGGGCGTGCCGATGGGAGATGACGTCATGCTCTCCTACCAGACCACTAGTGTCCTGAACCGTAAATGGCTTTCAGTTTGGCGATTTTGTCTAATATCTTGTCGGCGCTGGCTGTCCATGTGAATTGGTGCGGGTTC
>DATNRC010000542.1:0-13159 GCA_036703705.1 Candidatus Obscuribacterales bacterium | reverse complement strand
ATGTTCTGGGGTCAGCCGGAGGAGTATCCGGCTCGTTGTTCCTATTCGAAGTTCTCTTCTCCGCTAGAGTCGTGAGATTCTTGCTGGAAGTCGGACTTCATCAAGATCACGAAGACGAGGCGCTCAATCGCCGCAACAGGTTGCCGAAAGGAATCAACCCTTCCGACATCGACTTCGTAATCATCAGCCATGCCCATATCGATCATTCGGGCTGGCTGCCGGCGCTCGTGAAGATGGGCTTCAAAGGTCCTGTCTACACGCATCCGGCTACGCGTGATTTGCTCGAGATTCTCTTGCCTGACTCCGGTCGGCTGCAGGAGGACGCTGCCGAGCGTGCTACGAAGCGAGCTCGCCGGTGGGCGGAGAAACGCGCACAGCAAGGCGGGAAAAGCGGGCGCAAGTCCAGCCGCATTCCCAAGTACCTGCCGCTCTACACTGAGGAAGACGCCAAGGCGTGCTTCAAGAACATCAAGTCCATCCACTACAACCAGCTTTATCACATCACCGACGGCATCACCATGCGTTTCACGGAGGCGTCCCACATTCTGGGAGCAGCCGTGGTTACGCTCGCCATCGGCAAAGACAGTGAGACGCGCACGATTTGCTTCACCGGCAATATCGGTCGCCCCAACACTCCTCTTCTCCGCGAGCTGGAAGCAGTGCTGCATGCCGACTATGTCATCAGCGAGTCCACCTATGGCGGCAAGCTGCATCAGAAGCGCAACCGCCGCAAAGTGCTCGCCGGAATCATCAACCCGGCTTACGAAAGAGCCAAGCAGAAAGAAAAGAGAACCGGATGTGGCGCGATCGTCATTCCCGCCTTTGCGGTTGGTCGCGTGCAGACGGTTCTCAATGACCTGCGTGAGCTCATGCTGACGGGTGAGATTCCTGAGATGCCGGTGTACCTGGACAGCAAGATGGCCATCGCCTCAACGGCGATCCACCGCAAGTGGCACAGCCTCTACAACGCCGAAACTCGCGCCGTCTTCGCTCGCGGCGATGACCCGTTCAAGACCCCGCGCTACTTCGAGTGCACGGAGGACAACGGCATCGGCAAGCGCCTGGTCGAAGGCAAGCTCGAGGAGCCAGTGATTATCGTCGGCTCGTCCGGTATGGCTGCCGGTGGCAAAATCCAGCGTCACCTGCAGATGCGCCTGCCTCAGCGCAACTCAACGGTAATCTTCGTCGGCTATCAGGGCACTGGTGTCCTTGGTTACAAGCTGGTGAACGAAGCATCGAAGGAAGTGCGCATCTTCGGCAAGACCATTCCGGTCAATGCCAAGGTCGAATACATGCCGGATTACTCCGGTCACGCCGATTACGAGGAAATCATCGGTTGGCTGAAACACTTCAAGTCGAAGCCGAAGGCGATCTTCCTCGTCCACGGTGAGCCCTCCTCGCTTGCTGCCTTGAAGGGTCACATCGAGAAGGCGCTTGGCTGGAACGTCGTTGTGCCTCAGCGCCGGCAGTGCATCGAGCTCAAGTAAGCTTGCCTGGGGGCAGTCTGAAGAGGAGCTCGTAGCAAAGAAGGGGACGGGTGAGCAGGGCAAAAAGCCACTGCTTCGCCCGTTCTTCTTCCTTGTGGTCTGTATTACTATAGTGTATAGGTGAAAACTTGTTTGAAAATAAAACGCGAGCAAACATGGTCGAACGTGGCTCCGCAAGCGGCTCGGCATTTCGTTGTGGTTCGCCACTACGAATGCCGAGCCGCAACGAAGCCGGGCGGCGGCAAAGGACAGCCTTGCCTTTTAAGACGGTGAGCCGCTTTTCATTTGCCGAGAAGTTTGCAGCGGTTTGCTGGCGCAAGCGGCTCTGCGCCGCCCTTGCCGGTGGTCTGTGGACTTGCGGTTAGTGCGCGCTTCTGTTGAGCAAACCGATCGCGGCGTCAATGCGCAGCAGAGTCTCATCCTTGCCCAGTATCGCTAAGGACTCGAAGAGCGGCAGAGACACTGGTGCTCCTGTAATTGCCAGGCGCAGCACGGACAAGACGTGCTTGCCCATACTGTCCTGAGCGGCAAGGGTCCTGAGAGCGCTCTCGATGCTTGGCGCATCGAATGGCAGCAGGCTGTCGAGCTGCGTGCGTGCTGCTGACAGGGCCCGGAGCGCATAATCAGCGTCTTTGCCCTTCGGCAGCAACTGCTCGGCACCTCCAAGCGCAGGCTTGCGGAAGAATGGCGTGACAAGAGGGATGGCATCCGGCAGCACAATCAGGCGCTGCTTGAGCAACGGCGCAAGAGCATTGATCGTGCGCATTGCCGCATCGCCTGGCTCAGCACCAATGAGCTCCGCTCGCGCCAGGAAAGGCAGAAGCCGACGTGCCAGCTCGCTGTCGGGCAGCGCTCTGATGTAGACGCCGTTGAAGTGATTGAGCTTCTCGATATTGAAAACGCCACCGGAAGCCAGAAGGCGGTCAAGCGTGAACGCCTCGATGAGCTCGCGCTCGGTCATGATCTCGCGGTCGTCGCCGGGGCTCCAGCCGATGAGCGACAAGAAATTCACCAGCGCCTCCGGCAAGTACCCCTTGTCCAGATACTCCGTTACCGAGGTGTCGCCATCGCGCTTGGAGAGCTTCTTCTTGCCGTCCTTTCCCTTCACCGGAGCGACATGCACCCAGCTGGGCTCCTCCCAGCCGAAGAGCTTGTACAGGGTAACGTGCACTGGCGCCGTGGGAAGCCACTCATCCGCCCGAATGACATGGGTGATGTTCATCTCATGATCGTCGACGACTACGGCGAAATGATAGGTCGGGTAGCCGTCGCTCTTAATCATGACGAGATCCTGCTGCAGAGCGTTCTGAAACGCGATCGGCCCGCGCACGATGTCGTTAACCACGGTCTCCCCGGTAAGCGGCATCTTCAGCCGGAAGGTGTAAGGTGCACCGGCAGCCTCGAGACACGCAACCTGCTTGTGACTCAGATTGCGGCAGCGGCGATCGTAGCCGGGAGTCTCCTTTCTCTCCTCACGCTCTTTGGCGCGCTGGGCGAGGCTCTCCGCGGTGCAGAAGCACTTATAGAGATGTCCCCTGGCGAGAAGGTCATCGGCATGCTTGCGGTAGAGCGCCAGGCGCTCCGACTGCGTGTAAGGCGCATGAGGTCCGCCGATATCGGGTCCCTCATCCCAGTTCAGACCACAAAGCCTGAGCGCATCGATGATCTGCTCCACGGCACCTTCCACAAGACGCTTGCGGTCAGTGTCCTCGATGCGAAGGACGAACTGCCCGCCGCAGTGCCTCGCCCATAGCCAGGCGAAAATCACGGTGCGCAGACTGCCGATGTGCAGCAAGCCTGTCGGGCTGGGTGCAAAGCGTGTTCGCACGATTGATTTGTCATGAGACATGTTCATCCTCCTCCGCCGACGTCGGAATGCAGACAAAAGCTGCGCCGCGACAAGCAATGCTGCCAGTCGTGCCCTTAGGCACCGCCGGTGATATCATAGCATCCTCGAATTGAGCTCTGACGCCTGCCCATGGTCAACTGTTGACCGCACAACGCGCGTTGTCGTGCAGTACCTGCTGGATCACCGATGCGACGAACAATTTGTGAGCTACTCAACCTCAAGGACGAATTGTAATTCATTGACGATCTCAGCCCACCAGAAGATGAACTCATGAGGCAAGCAAAAATAACGCATTTTTATGTTTCCGTCGGGAAAAGATCTGGCAGAACTTGTGCGAGGGACATCGTCTCACGCCACTCGAGCCCGAGTCCGAGCCCGGGTCCGAGCCCGAGTCCGAGTCCGAGCCCGAGTCCGGGTCCGGGTCCGAGTCCGGGTCCGGGTCCGGGTCCTAGAAGGATTCCGCCTGCCGTAATCAGCCGAATTCGTCTCTTGCAACCGGCATGCAATCAATAATGGGGGTGTTGTCGCTGATGATACTATAACCATAGGTAAGATGGAAACCAACACAAATTCACGCAGGAAGAGGACCTCGCCTCGAACTGCGTGATTTGTGTTTTTGGCGCGCCGCCAAGGCAGAGCGCGCCGCCAAGGCAGAACGCGCCGCCAAGGCAGAGCTCTCATTTCGGCTCGTTGCGCTCGCGCCAATTCCTCAGGCGGCGGACTAAGAATCTGAAGATTTCTCCCCAGAGCGTCATCGCCACTGTGAGTGGGATTATGCAGATGAGCCAGTCGATGAGGAAGAGATAGATCCAATCGTCGGCCTGCATCCAGGATGGCAGCCAGGAATTCACTGTGTTTGCCCAGCCCCAGCCGAGATAGAGAAGACCGGCCATGATGGCGAGCATACCAAGCGCAAATGGCGCTATTAGCCATTCTTCCAGGGTGAGCGCCGCCAGGCGGGCGGGCAGGGCGCCGAGCCAGCTGAAGAAGTTTCCGCTCGCTTTGCGTGCGCTTGCGCACAAAGCACGGAAGCCCGCCCAGAATCTTGTCCATGCGCCTGGAATGGCGGCGATTCCGCGCCGCAAGGCGCGGTAAGCGGCCACCGCGTCCGGGATGATAACGGACGTGAAGAGCGACAGCATGAAGAAGAACATGCAGCCCGTTGCGGCATATGCCACAAGCATGACGCCACACACTTTTAGCACATCGAAAAGGACGGCTGCCGGTGTTGCATGGCTCGGTGCCTGGCTGTAGAGGCTTGCTGCTATGCGGATGAGATCCAGCACAACCAGCAAGCCATAGATGAGCAGGAATCCCTTCGTAATCCGGGGAGAGGGCATTTGAAGCCGCTCTCCTTCGGGAAGGAGTTTTCTCCACCACTGTTTCATTTTTCCTCCACAAGGCAGGATCACGATTGTGCGCCTGCATGAATTGCCCTAGCGGACAGCTTTGCGCCACGCTGGCCTGCCGAATTGCTCCGTCCGCACATGCAAGCAAGCTGGGCGATGGAATGAGAGCGCCTCAGATCGGGGAACGCGTTCTCTGTGAGCGCCGTCGCGTGCCATTCTGTCGATTTTCCCGACGCAGGATATCTCGTGCGATGAGATAGATGCCTTTGAGCGTGAGCTCGGGATCCACAACATCGAACACGCCTCCGTGCTCTTGAATGGTCTTGCTCCAACCGCCGGTGCCGACAGTGAGAGGTCTGCCGCCGAGCGCCTTGCGCGCAAGCGCGAGCCATTCGCGCACGAGACCGATGTGCCCGGCGAAGACGCCGTTGCGCATGTGCGTGTCCGTGTCGTAGCCCAATTCGAGGCTCTGGCCCTTCATCTCGAGCAGGGGCAAAAGAGCGCAGCGGTCATGAAGAACCTCGAGCGTCACGGCAAGTCCAGGTGCAATCCAACCGCCGAGCACATGTCCATTGCGCGTAATAGCGAGGATCGTTGTTGCCGTTCCCGTGCCCACAACTGCAACGCTCCGTTTCCCCTTGCCGTGGATTTTCCAGGCAGCAACGGCGTCGGCAACGCGATCCGCGCCCATCGTCTCATCCATGCCGCTGAGCATGGTTTGGGACAGGGCGTTGATTTCGACGATCTTGCGCCCGGAGAGAAGCTCCCTGAGATGAGCCTCCGCCTCGGGAACCACCGACGAAATCGCCACCGGTGAGCTGGATTGACGAACGATATCGGCTGCCGACTCCTTGATGCTGGCAGTCGCATGACGCCAGGTCCGAGTCAGTTTGCCGTTCTTGAACAGTGCATATTTGACATTGGAGTTGCCAACGTCGATGACGAGGATTTCAGTCATGGTTAGAGTCCATTTGCGGTGGTCAAAAACCGCGCTGGGGAAGCGATGACGTGCATCGCCTCGGTCGGGACCGAGGCCTGGTGTTTGCGGCCGTTTGTCCCGATTAGTTTTGTTGGTGAATGGATCTGACGAATGCCAACGCTTTGTGCGAGGCTCTTGCTTATAAGCCTCTTGCGACCTCGGCAACGACGGCACCGAAGACGATGAGCACGATCCCGGCAGCGCGCGCTAGGTTAAGCTTTTCTTTGAGGAAAAGCAGGGCGAAGACGTACATTACAAGCGGATAAGCGGCCGTCATCACGATCAGATAACCGGCAGGCGAAGTGGTGAGCGCCAGAATGAAGCCGATATTGCCGGCGGCAACACAGAACGCCGATAGCCAGCCGAACTTCCATGTGGCGGCGCGGTTAAGAATGAGGCTCTGCCCTTGCCGGCGAAACAGGCAGTAAACGACGGCCAGGAAAAGCGACTTCCAGAGGGACAGAACGAAGTATGCTTCGAATGGTCTGGCAAATTCGAGAGAGCGTTTTTCGAAAATGCCGAGCAATCCCCATAGTACCGTGGACAGTATCACGGCTCCGACGAGGAGAAGCTTGTCCTTGCGAGAAAGGCCTTTCTGCTCCTGCGTTGCGCTGCTGCCGATCAAAGCAACCCCCAGGCTGACAAGCGAGGCGGCAGCTATGGCGGACAGTGAGAACGGTTCTCCCGTCAGCGGTGTGGACAGCAGTTGACCGACGATCGGATAACCGGCAGTGATGCCGAGCACCCAGCTTGCCTGAGCTTTGCTCATGGCGTAGAAGTAGGTGAGGATTGCCACCATAGCAGCCGCTGCGTTCAGTCCTTCCCAGAAGAAGACGCCGGGCGACAAACGCCAGTCGGCGTAGATAAACGGCAGAGCTGCCAGAAGAAGCAGCGTCACCAGTATGCCGAAGGCGTGAAAGACGACGAATACGCTTTTGGCGGAACTCGACTGCACTGCCTTCTTGTCGAAAATGCCTGCAATGCCCCAGGTGATGAGGGTCAGGCCGATCATCATGTGAGTCATGGTTTTGCCTCCGGGGCACCAAGACCGGCCATGTAGCCGCCGCTGGTGCCCGCGGTTTCACTGAGCAGGCTGAATGTTTCTTCACGAGGAGCCGTTTTTCTTGTCGCCGTCGTTGCCGGCATGGGCGCCGGGATCGCCTTTTGGGGTTGAGCCGCATTCAGCCCGGCAGGCTGGTCGTTGGGCTCTTCTTCCTGAGCGGGTCCGCGACCATCGGCGGCGTTTTTGCCACCGCCGGTGTCCCGGGCACCCGCGGTGCCAATGTCATGGGCGTCCGCGCCGTTGCTATGGAGCTGCGCATTCCCGGAATTTCTAGCAGTGCCAGTGTTCTGCGCATCCGCGCCGTTACCGTTGCTACGGAGCTGCGCGTCTGAGGCATTTCAGCCAGTGCCGGTGTCCTGCGCATCCGCGGCATTGCTGTTGCCGCTGGGGCCCTGCGCTTCGTCGGCATTGCTGGCGCGCTCGCCGTTGGGGCCGCGAGCGGCGCCGGTGTCGCGCACATTGCCGCAGCCGGGCATGTCGGCCGCTCCCGGATCATCGACGGCGGTGGCATCCGCCAATCCGCTTCGATTGCCCGTCTGCTCTTGCCCGTTGGCGGAAAGGAGCGGCTCCTCTCGGGCTGGTCTGTTCTTCGCCGCCTTTCCATTACCAGATTCCAGCGCTCCGTTGTCAGGGCGTTTTGCGCACTCTCTTTTGCGTATGACCGCATACTCTACGACGCGGTTCATCTCCGCTGCAACCAGAAGCACGAGGCTTGAGATCCACAGCCAGAATAAAAGAGCCATCACGCCGCCCAACGAGCCGTAGAAGCGGTCGTATTGCGCAAAGTTCTGCACATAGATGCGGAAGAGAACGGTCGAGGCAAGAAAAACCACGGTGCCGAAGAAGCTGCCAGGCGTCACCCAGCGCTCTTTCTTTGCGGCATACGGCCCGAGACGAAAAGTGAGAGCAAAGCTGCCGAGAATGGCGATGAAGACAACCACCCATTTGAGCAGCGTCGCATTCAGCTCCTCTTCGCCGGTCAAGCCCAAAAAGCTCACGATGAGCGGCCAGGCAATGATCGCTGTCGCGCAGAGGAAAAGAATGACGAGCTGCATAAGAGTGAGAACGATGGCAGTCAGGCGCACGCGCCAGTACGGGCGCTTTTCTTTGACGCCGTAAATGCGATTGAGCGCGTCGATGATATCGACGAACACGCCTGAAGCCATCCAGAGCATCATCAAAAGCGTGATTGAGAGCAGACCGACGGGCGGCTGGGTTTGCATGCGCCGAATTTGTTCGGCAATCACGTCTGCGACCTCGGGCGGAAATACCGCTCGAATGGCTGTCACCAGCTCGTCCGGGGTGAGATTGCCGATGCCGTTTGCCCCCGAGCCGGAAAGGTCAGGCAGCAAATAGACCAGCGCCGTCAATACCAGAGCGAGAAAGGGGACAGCAGCCATCATGGAAGAGAAGGCGATGGCAGAAGCGCGAGTCAGTATCTCGTGCTCGTTGACATTCCGCCAGGTCCTGGAAAGCACTTCTTTGACAGTCAGCTTATTGGATCCACTAGGTTCGCTCATGGTTGAGCCCTTTGTGCACGAGGTGATGCGCCAGGCACCACCTCAAGCCCACTTAGTCTTACTTCGTCGACGTGCAGGAAGCGGAATCGAGCACTGCCTGGGTGTCACGCGCCAGATGCCGCGCGCCCCACAGCCAGAGCACACCGCTTACCAGGATGAAGAAAGAGACGACGAGGAAAGCTACGTTCATGCTGCCGCTGGCATCCGCGATCGCGCCAATCACCATGGGCGATATCACATCGCCAAGGGCATGGATGACGAGAATGTTGAGCGCGTAAGCGCTCGCGCGGATGCTGGGGTGCGTGACGTTGGCGAGTATGGTGTTGGTCGGCCCGGTGCTGAAGAAGAGACAGAAGCAGGACAGAAAGATGAACATCCATGCCAGCGGGAAAGGAACATAGAGAGCCGCTATCCACACCGGGAAGCCGAGGAGCATTGCCGCTCCCGACACCATGAAGTAAGCGCCGCCAAAGCGTTTCTTGAGACGATCGGCAAGCCCGATGCCTACCATCGTTCCGAGAATGCCTGCCACCACGACGATGGCCCCGAAAATCAGATTGACGCTCGCCAGATTGGGCATGCCCCGGTACTCGTTGATGTACGAAGGCACCCAGAAAGAAATTCCGCCCATGGCAAAAGTCATTGCTGCCATGCCCAGGGTGTTGAGCACGAAAGAGCGGTTTTTCATGAGGCAGGCATATACGGCCAGGCTCTTCTTTTGCGGCGCTTCATCGGCTATTTGATCGGCTTGTCCGCGCTTTGGCTCGCGCATGAAAAAGCACCAGATGCCGAGCAAGATGCCTGGAGGCACGACGAGATAAAACGCCCATCGCCAGCCAAGATAGACCGCCACGACGCCGCCAAGAACAAAGCCCAGCGCGCTGCCGATGGGGATAGCCAGGTAGAAGAACGCCATTATCTTGCCGCGCACATTGATGGGGAAGATGTCGGACAGCATGGTTG
The DNA here is from genome assembly GCA_036703705.1 of Candidatus Obscuribacterales bacterium. Taxonomy (GTDB): domain Bacteria; phylum Cyanobacteriota; class Vampirovibrionia; order Obscuribacterales; family Obscuribacteraceae; genus DATNRC01. The sequence continues at coordinate 3,949 of DATNRC010000542.1, read as the reverse complement.
GCGCGATGGGACCGTAAGCAGCTTCACCGATGCCGACCAGGCAGCGGGTGAGAAGCAGGGCACCAAATGTGGTTGCCAGGCCCGAGGCGCCGCTCGCCAGGCTCCAGAGCACTACTCCGAAAGCGACAATCCACCAGCGCTTCATCTTGAGCACGCCGAAGATTGGTGCCGCCAGCATGTACGTGACCATGAAAGCCATGGCCAGAAGCCCGATAAGCGCATTTTCCGGATTGGAGCCGAGAAAGCTTTGCAGAATGCGCAGGAGGAAACTGACGACGGCTCCGGGCTCGTTTCCTTCCGAGAAGAATTCCGCGCGGATCATGGGCACCACTGCCGCGAGCACCTGGCGGTCAATCCAGTTGAAGAGATTGATGGCCAGCAACAGCGCCAGTGCCGCCTTGGCTCCGGGCGCTATGCCGTTGGAGCCGGTTGCGCCCGAGTTTGGCTCGGGCTGGGGACTGCTTTCAGACATGGTTGTGTCCTTGGCTTGAACAGGCGCTGTCACCGCGACCGCGCCAGCGTTGGTTGAGAGGGCATTGAGGCAGAGACGACGCCTTCGTATGTGCCGGAAAAACCGGCTCATTGAACTGAGCCGTGTGTTCGGCGCGATGAAATAGACGCTGCGCCGGCGTGATGCTGTTCTTCGTCACGCAGCGGACGGCGCGTTTCTTTTGCCTGAACTAGGAGCGAATTGAGACTTTCAGGTCTTGGCGTTGAACAGTAAGTTATACAATATGGTGCTCAAACACTACTCATCGCGAAGTTCCGTTTCAAGTTGAACGAGAAGGTATTCTCATGAGAAGTTGTGAACGATCCTGTCCTGCAAACCACTTTACAACTCTGTGTTTGCACCGCTTTGAGCAACGTGAAAAGAGATCTGAAACAGTTGAACGTTTACTGTGACAACTGGCTGATAAAACCGGCAACAAAAACTTAGACTGGGTTTAGAAAATCACATTCTTGATTGGACTGGAAATCGCTCTAAAGGCAAGAAACGGACAGCCGGAGAGAAAAATCACATGCTGCGCTAACTGGCGCATGCTTTTACCAGCCAATCGAGGTTGGGCGCGGCAGGCGACGTGCATGATCGCGCCGCGAACACGCTTCAAGACTAACTCAAATTCATGGAAGTGACCTATGAGTCAAAGCAACGAATTGGAAGTTCTCGGCGATTCGGTTGAGGCAGCCGATGCGCGGGAGACAAAGCACAAATCTGAGTTCTCAGCCCTCTTCATGAGCGCTCTCAGGGCAGCAGACGCCGTTGTGGCCGGCGCTCGTCTGGCAGGCGAGTATGTCACCTTAGATCCCAAAATTGCCACTATTAATGGTGTGGAGAAAAACACCGTTCTCTCTCAACTTCAATTTGCGCGGATGCTTGATTTCCAGACGGCGCAGACGGAAGGCGAAGTGCGGCAGCAGGTTTTGGACCGTCTAAATTACGTCTGCGATCTGCTTGCTTGCCTTGCTGAGTACTATCAGAACAACGAGCAGTACCAGCATGCCGAGAAGGCCTGGCACCACTGCTTGAACATACATGCCGTCTACTCGGGCATCGAAAGCCAGGAAGCGTTGTACGCTGCCGAACATCTTCGGCGGGCTCTCATTGCGCAAGGCAAGAAGAGAGAGGCCGCTATGCTCACAATTTTGATGACCGGTAAAGCCGGCAAGTACGTGCAATAAGTCCGCGCCCGCGATCAGGCTGGGTCTTGTGAGCCACGTGGGTGCCAGATCCAATCCGCTCCGGTCATGAGGAGGCGGCTGCCTCTCGGAACCGATCGCGGCTTGCGAACGGTCGTTGCCTGGTTTCATTAGATGTTGCACAGCCTCAGCCGGCCCGTGATCGATGCGCCAGCAGCAAAGGGAGCCGCTGCGCCGCCCGTGCTTGTTCGGATTAGATCTGGCACAGCCTCAGCCGACACGTGATCGACGCGCCAGCAGCAAAGGGAGCCGCTGCGCCATCTGCGCTATGCCGCTTGGACCAAGAAATGAACATGAGTGAAAGCCGACCGATTCCAGAATGTATGTAACCAATTCATTAAGCGTGCAATTGCTTGGTTTGGCCTTCACATAGCCATTAGGTTCTTGATGCCTTTACTTTCCTTTCGATCTCCAGCCATAACGCAAGCAAAAACCCAGAGTTTCTCAACCTCAATCTCACCAGGCGGACGCTCCAACGCCATGCGGGATTTTGCGGATAGCGAAGGAATGAGGCGGAGCAGGAGAGAAAAGATGTTTCTGAGACTTTACTTCGGACTCGAGAGGTTCAAGATGGATCTCCTCAAGGAGCCCACCCGCGTTTCCGTTCACCACGACCCGGACAAAGCGGCCGGGGACGTTGAGGTGCTGTGCGAGGTTAGCGCAAACGGGCTCTGGGGAGATAAGGCACAGTGGACGAATGCACCCGAAAAGGACGTTCACAACATCATCTGGCGCGCGCTGGTCACACTGATTTCGCGCCGGGACTCCCTCAGGAAAGCGATCGGCATGGCGCCGCTGACCTTTCCTCACAGGTTCAGCATTCCGGTTGGCGAGAATGCCAAGCTCACCGTTCGCTACGCCTCGTACGAGGACGAATGGAACCTGGGCATGGTCATTGACGGCGTTGCTCAGCCGGAAAGCGCGATCTGGAAGTCGGACGGACCGGGAAAGGAGCTGTTCCGCATCGCTGTGGTTCGGCTTGTTCGAGACGAGGTAGCGCTGAAGGAGATCTACGGACTGAAGCCCGCCGCTCGCTTCGAAGATCTTCTCGCCGCTGCCAGAACGGGTGCCGAGCGCCGCAAGGCTCTCGAAGAAGCCCTCAAATCAGGTGTCAGCTGACCGACGCTGCCTGAAGCGCAGACGTGCGTTGTCGCCCGAGCTCCCTTGCCTGCGGGCCGTTGCTCTGAGTGCCCTTGACGACCTTAATGGAATGCAGTCGGTGATGTTTGATAAGCGCCGACCTGGATAGCATCGAGACACAACTTCATCTGGAGGAATACACATGACCGGAGGAACACTCGCCGTGTTTGTTTTCTTGTAAGTGCAGGGCAAAGTCGCTGGCGGGTCTGAGGCATCACGCCAAAGGGCTTACGACCAGCGCTTTGCGCTGCCTTCAAGGAGGCAACGCAATGGCTCGTTCTTATCGTCACACGCCGATCATCGGCATGACCCTTGCTGAGAGTGAGAAGAAGGACAAGCGCATCGCCAATCGTCGTGAGCGCAGCCGCATCCGGCAGATCCTTCACACTCTTCTTACTGCGCCTGACTCCGCGCTGGACGCACTTGTTCTGCCTCACAAGCGTGAGCTGAGCAACGTGTGGAGCTTCGACAAGGACGGCAAGCAGTTCCTGCGCCGTATCTGCCCCGACTTCGCGAAGTACATGCGCAAGTGATCTTCGCCGGGCGCGACTGGTGTAACCCTGTTTCGCCTGTCCGCCCGGCATTCATTCTTTCTTTGGATGATTGCATACTTTGCACGCCAAATATGCTCGCCGGTTTTTCGCTTTTTTTTATCAAAACGACATGATGTAGTAAACAAAACACAAAATTGTTTTGTGTTTTGTTGAGATCTGCTGTGCAGGATGAATCACCGCATCCGGTTGCAGTCCGTCATTCACGAAAATAGGGCCAGCAACAAGCATCCAGAACTGCTCTTTCACGGTCCAGATGTGTAGTCCGGCGATCAATCTCTGTGCAGCTCTGGATTTGCATTTCTCGAGAATTTGAGCGGCGGAATTTGTCCATCATGGAAGAGTTTTTGTCGATTATGGAAGTCAAAATTGCGACATAAGGATGATGCCACGCGTGTTGTCAAGTATGCTTAACACTACGCCCGGTAAGGCAAAGCAGCGGGATAAAATAGACGTAACGAAACTTGTCGCAACCTTTAACAGGCCTCTGACCTGGGCAGTCTTGTAGGCATTTTTTAGAGCCGCACACAAAAGACGTGCAGAGATAGGCGACTATGACT
>DATNRC010000541.1:0-3828 GCA_036703705.1 Candidatus Obscuribacterales bacterium | reverse complement strand
TATCGGTCAGTTTTTTCCGCCTCGAACCCAGCCCGGTACCGGCGCTCGGGGCGCGCTTAGCGCCACGGCAGCATCCAGTAAGCTTACCCGATGCCAAGAGCACTCTCCCGCGCAACCGACTCTTGAAAACCCGTCCGATATCGGTTCAGCTTTTTGCAGTGAACGAACCGGGTTGTCAATGAGGGCCTGCCGCACCCTGGGCATTAGCGACTGAAATCGGCGGCGATGAGACATAGGCGCTGCATTGTCCGGCTCCGGGAAGCTCGAGCGGAGTGAGCCTGCCAGCAAGGTCATGCACCTTCAGGAGCTGAACGATTAACTCCCTCACGTGAGAAAGCGGAACCTGGTTTGGTCCATCGCTTTTAGCCTCGTCCGGATTAGGATGCACTTCCATAAACACGCCGTCACATCCTGCAATCACAGCGGCTTTAGCCAGATGCGGCACGTATTGACGCTGACCGCCGGACACTGTGCCGCCGCCTCCCGGAAGCTGAACACTGTGAGTGGCATCAAAAATGACCGGAACACCGAGGCTCTGCATTATCGGTATGGACCGGAAGTCGACGACCAGATTGTTGTAACCAAATGTGGTGCCGCGCTCAGTGAGAAAGAGATTCTTGTTGCCGCATTCAAACACTTTCGTAACACTGTTCGCCATATCTGCTGGGGCCACGAATTGTCCCTTTTTTATGTTGACAGCTTTGCCGGTTTTAGCAGCAGCAACTACCAGATCCGTTTGCCGGCAAAGGAAAGCGGGAATTTGCAGAACATCCAGGACATCAGCCGCCAATCCGCATTGCGCCGACTCATGTACATCGCTCAGAACTTTCACATTCAGTCGCTTCTTGATGTCAGAGAGCATGGACAGACCCTTTTCGAGCCCCGGTCCACGAAAGGAATTGATTGAGGTTCGATTGGCCTTGTCGAAAGAGGATTTGAATACAAGAGCAAAACCAAGCTCGCGCGAGAGCTTCTCCAAATACTCAGCAGTTCTTAAGAGACCGTCCCAGCTTTCTATCACACAGGGTCCGGCGATTATGAGAAAGGGATTTCCGCGCCCGACCTCGATGTCTCCAATGTTAACCACTGCACAACCTCCACGCGAACTTGGTCATTCTACTCAAATTTGCCTCCCATCCTTACAACATTGAGCGATTCTTCAGTTAAGATCTGCCAACAAATTTAAGAGCACACAATGCGCTAGAGAGCACCAGGACGCCATTATGAAAGCAGAAAGCAGCGCCTTCAAATCTAAGAACGGTATAACCATCGACCTGAACGTTACGCCCGGTGCCAAAAGCGACGGCTTTACAGGCACGATGGGCGAAAGACTAAAGATTCGAGTAAGGGGAAAAGCAGCAGAAGGAAAAGCCAACGACGGATTATGCCAATTGCTCGCTCAAACTTTTGCCGTTCCCAAAAGCGCTGTCACCATCATCCGCGGTGAAACATCTCGCCAAAAGACAGTATTCATAATGGGCGAAGCGGAAAAATTAAAGGCGACACTCAACCGCATTCGAATGCTCAATGAATGCAGCTGATGCGATTGCAAACCTCAGCGCGGTCCCAGATATTTTACGAGCCTGTAAACTGTGTGTCCGGCTCTCTGGCTGACCGGCATAACTTGTCCCTGGCGGATTGCTTCAGCCAGGATTGGTCTCAGGAGCCTGATTTTCTTCAACTGCCGAGTGCCGCCCGCCATCTCCGGAAGCGTCATTCCTAAAGGGTTCTTTTCCAGCAGTTTAACAACTCTGTTTTCTTGAGGCTTCTCGGCGCCGCTTTTGGCGGACTGAGTTTTCTTGCTCTGTGCAGGCTTTTCTTCTTCTGACATCGTGTCACTCCGCTGTGACTTTCGGTTTTTTGTCGCTTTTCAGGCGAGCATGTCGACTCACAAGAGGTTCGCTCTAAAAGTAAAGGATACCTCGTGCACCTGAAGAATAGTTACGGTTTTCACCTCGATCCCTGGCATTTGATTGGCCCAGTTGATATATTGCCGCTGTTCCTATATTTCGCTGTTGAGACCCTTTCTAAGACGCCAGAGCGCCACGTGAAAGGCCAAGAGGAGTTGTTGAGTGAGCGTCGGTTCTTTTGTATTCATGCTGCACAGCCATCTTCCGTTCTACCGCAAAGCCGGAATGTGGCCATTCGGAGAAGAGAGTGTTTATGAGTGCATGGCGGAGAGCTATATTCCGCTCTTGAACGCCATCGGTGACCTCTGGGATGAAGGAATAGGGGCCAAGCTGACGATCGGACTGACGCCCATTCTCACCGAACAGCTTGCAGATGAGCATTTGAATCAAGGATTCGACAAATTCTTGCGCGATCGCATCGAAGCTGCCCAGCTCGACGAAAAGCGCTACAGCCAGCGCGGAGAAACCCCCAATGCCGACTATCTTCACCTGGCCCGCTTTTATTTGAACTGGTTCCAGCAGATTCGCAGAGATTACCATGAGCGATGGAATCGGGACATCATCGGCGCTTTCAGGCACTTCCAAGATCTCGGTGCCATCGAGATTGCCACTTCGGCAGCAACACATTGCTTTTCTCCGCTGCTCGAAACTGATTCATCGTTATTCGGACAGTACAAAGTGGGCGTCGAATCCTACAAGCGTCACTTCGGTCGCGATCCAAAAGGTTTCTGGCTGCCTGAATGCGCATACCGCCCGCAGCAGGGGAAGCGCCCGCCCATCGAAAAATGGCTTCATGACCTCGGCCTGCGTTATTTCTTTACCGAATCCTTCGTCATCAAAGGCGGACAAAGCGCGGAATTACGCCGCGTCATCGGACCATACGGCTCGATCGAGTACGTCCCTGCTGCTCCCCGACCGGAAACTGGTCTCGATACTTTCGAGGCCTTCTGGCTCAAAGAGTATCCTGTCGCTGTCTTGGGGCGCCATGAGCAAGCCGGTTATCAGGTTTGGTCAGCAGATCACGGTTATCCGGGTGATGGCAATTATCGTGAATTCCACAAGAAAGACGATCGCTCCGGTTTGCATTACTGGAAGCTGACCTCGAAAACAACCGACCTGGGCAAAAAAGAGCTCTACAATCCGGAAGCTGCCGCCACACGCCTCAACGAAAATTCGGATCACTATGCGGGCTTCTTGCAGCAGGTGCTCACCGATCACCTGAAGAAAACTCACTCGCCCGGCCTCATTATGGTGAGCTTCGACACAGAGCTTTTCGGTCACTGGTGGTTTGAGGGCGTCACATGGATCAAGGAAGTGATCAAAAAGCTTCGTACCTATACCGCTGTGACTATGCGCACAGGAAGCGAGTACCTCGATGCATTTCCGCCAACAAAAGCGATTGAGCTGCCCGAATCCTCATGGGGCTCCGGCGGGCACTGGCAAGTCTGGTACAACAATGACACGGAATGGATGTGGCCCATCATTCACGAAAGCGAACACATGATGGAGAAGCTTGCCGCTGACCAACAGCGCTATAGCAGTGACATCGCCAAGCGTGCTCTCAAGCAAGCCGCTCGCGAGCTCCTTTTGCTTGAATCCAGCGACTGGCCGTTCCTCGTCACAACGGGACAAGCAAAGCAATACGCCATCGAGAGATTCAACACGCACAAAGATCGCTTCAAGCAATTGTGCAACATGATTCAGTCGAACAGCATCGACGAGCGAACGCTCTCGGAAATCGAGTCGATCGACAATTGCTTCCCCGATATCAATCCGTCGTTGTTCCGCCCACAGGAAGTCTCTGCCACGGCTTGAGGCGCGGGATATGATTGCCATCTGCCCAGATAAGAGCCGCATTGTAGAGCGAGTGGTGGGGAGGCGGGCGAGCTTCGCCGCCCGATCGTCGGGGGGAGCCTGC
>DATNRC010000540.1:0-4315 GCA_036703705.1 Candidatus Obscuribacterales bacterium | reverse complement strand
GACTATTGGCGCCTTGCTCTTGGAGTCCGGCGCCATAACGCAGGCACAACTGGAAACAGCAAAACGCATCGGATATTCCACCGGCATGCGTTTGGGCCGCGTTCTTGTCCTCAACGGATTTGTCACGCACAGCTTGCTCACGCGTGCGCTGGATTTTCAGTCGATGGTGCGCGAGAGAAAGATTTCGCTGGAGCAAGCCGTCATGCTGCTCAATGCCGAGATGTCTAAGCAGCAGTCTTTACCCCTTAAGCTGGAGGCACATTCGATGGCGCCGCCGCCTGCGACCAAGCATGTGCGCTTTGGAGAGTTTCTTGTGCTTTCCGGACTGGCGACGGAAAATGAAATCCTCAACGCGCTCGAATTCAGCATGGAGAAACAACTCAGTCTGGGCGAGGCTATTGTTGGCTTGGGACTGACGTCCGAACGTGTTTATAATCGTGCGATGGAATTGTATGACAAAGTGTGCTTGTCTGAATTGAGTCTCAGGCAGGCAACAGACGAAATTCATGAGATGGTGTATGGCAAGGCCGAAAAGTCAGGAGCGGCGGCGCCGGTGTTGGGCGAGTTGCTGAAGTTGACAGGGTTTGTGACCGATGACGACATTTCTGAAGCTGTGCAGCTGAGCAATAAATATCCGTCACTGATTGGAAAAATGCTTGTTGTTTCCGGAGCAATCGATGAAGCGACATTGATTGCGTCCCTGCGCTGCCAGTTTCTTCTCAAGCACGGTTATATCTGCTTGGATAATGCCATCCGCGCCTTGCAGTATTCGCGTGACAACAAAGTGAGCCTGGATGATGCGCTGGATGAGCTCGGGATTCGCTCCAAACACTCAAGCGATGAATGATGGCGGCCTCCCTATGGCTTGATGAAAGCGAAATGAAGGGTGGGCTTTGTCAAAACTCGCACCCTTTCGACTTGTCGCCTTGAAGGCTGAATTTTGCCCAAGGTGATATACAACGTCAAGATGTTTTTGTCGAAACTGAGCGTTTCAATGCTGCATCAGCAGTGACGTTTGCAAGTGATGACGGTCCGGCGATGCCGGCGGCTTCGAAGTAAAGTCGCGCCAAATAGCCGCTGGCGAATGCTTGTTTTTCAAAGCCGTAGCTCATATAGGCATCATAAGAAGATTGCCGCATGGCTTGCAGATCGCGAGTAACCTCGGATAACCCTTGTTTTACAGCCTGCAGGTTTTGCTCTCCGCTGGAATTTGTTACGAGCTTACCGATTTGAGCGAGACGGCTGGGGATGTCTCCCAGCGGTATGCCTTTAAAGGGACTGCGCTCGGCAAGCCCATCGAGCAGCGGTCCTCTGCTTCGCTGCATTGACGAGCGCAGAGCGCTGAGGCCATTGGGTTGTTCGAGAACTTGCAATACCGGCTGCATCTGACTGAGAATGCCATCCACGGCCGGCCGCACCAGAAGTGGTTTTTCCGTCATGTAGCTGCTGATGGATTGCTCGTTGCGCCGTGCTTCAAGCCTTTCCCCGAGGGTCAGTTTTTTGCCGTCTCTCAATGCCCTCACATGATCGAGGAATTCATCGCTTGGCTCGGACCCGAATTTGCCTTTGTAGTCAGCCTTGATGAACTCGCGGTCCGCGTTTGTCAGCGTTTTGCCGATCGCCCGACTATCCATCATCCGCCTTAGCATATTCGTGTCCTGAATCACATGGGAGTATTCATGCACAACCTTTTCCAGGAGCTCCGGCGTGAGTTTTTCGCCCATGATTGCTTCGGGACCGAGCTGAATGATTCCCTGGCCTTTCAAACACTGAGCCTGCAAACCGGGAGTGTCTGCAACGAGCATTGCCACTTGCGGCAATCCGCGGGCTGCGGCCCAATTGTTGAGGGCGTTTTCAATGTCCGCAGCACGTGATTGGATGCCTTCGTGAAGCGCTCCTGCTTTTATGCTCAGCTCTTGCTCCATGGCTTCAATCTGAGCTGTGCGTTTGCCGTTGCTCTTGTTGAGCGCATGTGTGATGTCACTTATGGATCCATTGATTTCGTCGGAGAGCCGATTGAGATTTTGCTGGTGCCAGCCTTTTGTTTCGAGCTCAAATGACTTTGTCAATCCGTCGATGGCGCGCGCATTGTTGAGGGGCTTGATTGCGCTTTTGCTCAGGCGGTCTGCCAGTATTGCTCTTTGCCCGCGGCTGAATTCCGTGAATCCGAGGGCCAATGTCTCGCCGTCGCCCTGCATGGGCACTTCGGCTATTTTGTGTCCCTTTCCCGGGCGCGACAGATGCGGTTCGCTTTTGGACAACCAGCCCAGGTAGCGGTTGGATGCCGGTGGCGCATTTGCCGAAGTCGCCGAGTCTGCATACCGAAGCAGCTCCGGATGCTGCATGCGAAGGGATGCCCTGCTTTCTATGGTTGATGCCAGCCTGTGACCCAACGGCAGCACCATATTCAGTGCGGCGCCGCCCAACCCGCTTGCGAGCACGTCGCCTGCATCATGCGTCTTGCCTTTGCTGAGCTCGGTGTGAATGGCGCGCGCTCCACCTGCACCGATAAATCCGCTCGCAGCTCTTACGGCAAGTCCAAACGGTGTCTTGCCTGCGATGGCATTGCCTGCCTCAAAGACTCCGAATGCAAACGTTCCGCTTGCTGCATTTCCGAAGCGTGTTTCCCCCTCGCCAGGTTTGCGTGCGGCATCATAGGCGGTGGCACCAAGTATCTGTGCCGTGCTTTGATGGCTCAGCAAGCGCGCAGTTTTGCTTTCGGCGGCGAATATCCTGGCTGAACCCCCAAGCGGCTTGGCTGCCGCCCGCCCGGCAATGACATACGGGACTATCATGCCGACTGTAGATGCAACCGTTCGGGTCACCCTGGCAGAAGTGGAATCGGCTGTTGGCATTTCCAGCAGATCGCATTCGGGCAAGATCTGCTTTCCCGTCAAAGCTTTCAGGCTGGAGGCAATTGCCCGCTCCGGCTCAATGAGAGCGCTATTGACGAGTGGTTTCAGTATGTTGTCATTGCTCCAGGCAAGGCTTTCCCGGAGTGACGAGGGGCTGGGCGAATCCATCGGGGAGTGACTCCATAGATACCAGTACTTAATGGTAGAGGTGCATATGGTCGTCCTCAATGGGGGATCTCCCATCCACCAGTGGGACAAACACCAGGGTGGGACAGATGGGCGGGACACGATGAAATCGTCGCGGTCCCATTAAGCCTGTCAATGCTCTGGACGATTGCCGGCTCTGTCCGATGGCGGGAAGGGCAACAGGAGGGCGTATGATCCGTTGAGCGAGTCGATGGGTGGAGCTTCAACCGATTATTAGACAGAAAAAGTTCGCTTCGATTTGGGCAAAATGTGTTAAGACTAGTAGTTTGAGAAGCGAGCTTTCAGGGGGGCAAAACGATGGGTAAAGAGCAAAATCAGAAGAAAGAAGTGAAGAAAAAGCCCGCCAAAACTAAGAAGGAAAAGAAGGCGGCAAAGCTTGAGAAGAAGCGAGGTCAATAGCCGGCCTGCTTGCTTAAAAACAGCGGATCGGCCACCCGCGGTCGGAGGATGAGTTGCCGCCAACATTCGCTCACAGCGGCATGTCTGGCCGCTTGTCACATACGCTCACATATCGGTGCGCTCTGAGCCCGGTTCGCCAGCCGAGGATGGCTTTGCCGTCCCGGGGTGATGGTGAGTACGGATATCTCGTCCCTCGGGCGAACTGTTAAATGAGCCGTTCAGGCTGTGCAATGAGTCGTTCAGAACGCGTGGGGATACCCCACCATCGCCCAATTCAACGTCGCTATCTGCTGTTGCAAAATTGGTACTTTCTCTTTCGTTAAGTTGTCGACATCTGCCCTGAGATTAAATGCTCCAACCAGCGAGAGAAGAAGCGCCGTCCCCAGTGTGATCGCGGTAAATCTTTGGAAATCCGGATCACGCCATGGCGACACAGGCTTCAATTCAGCAGTGGGGGTTTTCCGTACTTTTTGTTTATATGTCGTGTCCATTCGAGACTCCTTTATTGCCTTGGGCTGTAATTGCCGCAGGCCTGCGTTGCCTTGACTCAGACGAAACTCGACCTTTGAGGTTCCATACTGTTTCGAATTGCTGAGCTTGTCTGACAGATACAGACGGAATGTGCCGGAAGCGCCCCAACAAGGCGGCGTGGAAGTTAACCTAAGTTACATCCTGACAGGTCCGAACAAGTTAAATTTCGGTCGGGAATCGGAGTTGTAGTGCTGCAAAACCGCAAATTTTCGTATGGAGCAGCTTTGATTCGTCGATGTAGTGACTCAAATTTGCTGCCAAGATCTTGTATAGCTCCACCACATGTGGTATCAAGAATGGCATGTTTATCAAACGAGCATCGC
>DATNRC010000539.1:0-6282 GCA_036703705.1 Candidatus Obscuribacterales bacterium | reverse complement strand
TGTTTAGGCCGGTAAAATTCGGCGGTCCAGCCTGATGGCGAGGCGCCGAGAGCATCCAGTATTTGCGGCGTGCCGGCCATCTCCTTAATCAGTGTGTGCATGGCCTGGCATTCGGCAAGCGCGCTCCTGGCCTCGAAAGGCAATTGGCTTTCAACCTCAAGGCGAGATGTCCTTGAGACGCGGCCGTTGAAGCGGGCGAATTCAAGACCTACGCTTGTGCCTGCCAGGCGGACGGATTGGCATTTGTGCTCGCGAGCAGCCGCATCAAGCACCTTCTGTGTAGCATCGATGTCCCAGGTGAGAACCTGCTTCTTTTCAATTAAAGCTTCCACCTCGCGGAAAACATCGGCGCAAGCTCTCGCTTCCAAAAGAACCGAATAATCGATGCCGTGCCCTTCGATCGCCTCTCTGGCGCTAAACTCCGCTGCCCGTATGAGGGCCTGCAACATCACCTTTCCGGAGGGCGCCAAGATGGCTATAGACACCAGATTTTGCTTTTGCCGGTCATCCAAGTCCGACTCGGTCTGTCTGACGGAAAGCAAAAGCCAGTCTGACGAGTCCACTATGTATCTGGCCCACAGTATTGCTCTGTTTTTGTTCTTTGCGCTTACCTGTCCTACCTGATCGGCATTTTTCAAAGACATGGCCTCGGCTCCTCTCCTCATGGCAGCCAGTAATTTTAGCTGGCTCTTACGGTGACGAGATTAACCGCATAACATTGAAAGCGTTGCTGCCTTAGAAAGTGGCAATTGGCCGCTAGAACATCCGCAGCACATGCCAACTGGAAAGAAGTATTAGAAATGCGATCGTCAATACTTCCAGCATGCGCAATCCTCTTTTCTCTTTGCGCAGGCGGCTGGGAAGGTCGAGAATGCACCAGAGCACGAAGAAAAAACCGGCGATGGCGCCGACAATGGTCGGTCCCAGATATTTAAGCTCAAACGGCTTGTCGCCAAGGTCTTTGCTAATGCAGATGCGCTGAGGAACCGCCACTATCTGAGGCGGCGCATGCGCTCTTGTGGTCTTCTCCGTTGTTCGATCAGGTCCGCCCTTGAGAGCTACGAAATAGGTGCCGCCGCCGGCGCCGGAGATGATCGGCACGGCATTTCGATCGTAGCCGCGTATGTAAAACAAATCTGATTTGAACCCATCCACCGACTTCTCCCCGCCAAAAATACTCAAACAGCGAATCGCACACGGTGCCGGCTCCGGTTCTTCGCTCCAGGGCGCGCCGTCTGACAAATAACTGAGAATCTCCTCGTCCGACGACGAGCCGCCGAAGATAAACGGCAGCCCCAGATCAAGGGACACGGCTTGCAACGGTATCTGATCTGCTTTTCCGGTGATCGGATTGGTCCATTCCGCCAGCGGCTGACTGACCCATTTCTCGGCATTTGCCGGATAAGTGTCATGCTTCTTGCGATAGTTTTCAGCATAGTCGACGATTTTCTCAATCTGCGCCACCACTTTTGCTTCGGGCGACCCCATTTTATAAAGACTGGTTCCGTCTTCGCTCCGCAAAACATCTTCCGTCTGCTCAAACCACATCTCGTGCGGCAAGAAATAACCCTCGAGCGCGTGCCCGGCATCGATCATTTTGTTGCGCAGCACCACATACGGTATCTTGCGCTTATTGCCGCCTGCCTCCCAGACTGCCTCATTAGGCCCTGTCAAAGCCACCGATATCGAGCCGTCAATGGTTTCGAATCGCTGGTCTTCGACCGACTCCGTCTGCTGAGCCGTTCCGGCTTTGCCGCCGCTTTCCTTGACGAGATTCTGCATCCAGAAAAATGCGCCGATGAGAAGAACCGTGGAGAGGACGGCAGGAATGAACAATTGCTGCCACTGATCCAGCTTTTTGAGCATGCGATAGGTAGCGCTTGCCGGCGCCTGCCGTACAGGCACAGCCACCATATCGTCGGTCATTTTGTCCAATTCGCGCGTCGCCTTTTCCCGCTTGGACTCCTCCTCGGCCGCGCGCAGCCGATCGGTGTCCACTTCCGTGCGTTTCTTGGGGCGAGTCTGCCTGGAGAGCCATTCCGCATACGCCGTGCGAATTTTGTTCGTAAATGGATCTCCTGCAGGAAGCCCATCCTCAGCCATTTGAACGGCCTTGGCGTACATTGAGCCCGCTTCGCCATGGCGCTCAAGAAGGTCATATGTAGTGGCCAGCCGCAGGGCGATCGTGATTACATCAGGATCGGAAGGGCCAAGAACGCGCTGCCCGATATCGAGGAGACGCTCTAAAATCGGACAGGCAGCCTCGAACTCTTCAAGCGCGCAATAAACATCGCCCAGCTTGTGCAGGCAATTTGCCAGATCGGGATCGAGCGTGCCGTTGGGGGTCTCCAGCATTTCAATGGCCCGCCTGTAAAGAGGGGCCGCGTCCCCATATCGCTTCTCAGAGACGGCGGTATCCGCATCCGAGATAAGCAAATGGACCTCGTCCGGGCCCCAATCTAAGTTATCAATATCCATTGAACGCTGTCGTCAGTACGAGAATCAGCACATTTGGCAAGTTAGAAGGTTCGATCGGCACTTGCAGCTCATATGTCGCTTACAGTTATCCAGTCTTCATTCTATACGAGGCCCATGGAGGATGAGAAGAAATGAGCAATACGAAGCAGCAAGATAGTTTCTGATAATTATTGGCTTTTTCCTTTGCGATATAATCTGCCTTTCCAAGTTTCCGCACCGGGGCTCAGTGCCTGACAGAAGGCATATGTCAAAGATGGCTTTATACGCTAAACCTCCGATCGTGTCACGTTTCATATACGGCTTTGTGCTTGCGCTCTGCTTTTGTTTCCTCATCTCCCCGCAAAAGAGCCTGGCTGGGAGCGACAGCATGAAAGACCTGTCGGGCCTGGAAAATAGGTTTTTTGAGCATACGTATGCTCAAGACACAGTCAATGACAGACTGGACCGTCTCGAGAAGATGGTCTTCGGCGAAACAAAGCAAGGCACCAGCGAGGAGCGCATAGCCTCTTTAATGGCTGCACTTCCCGATCCGGAAAACGATCCGACCCAGGCTCCTCCTCAAAGCACGAGCGCCGGCTCTGACGGATCCACAGACAGTTCCGGGCAGAGCGCTTCTTCGACCGTCGACAATCAGCCGAGCGGCGATCATTATCCGCGCGTCGATGCTCTGGAGACGGCCATGCTGGGCTCCACCTATCAGAACGAACCGATACGCCAGCGGCTCGACCAGCTTGAGTTGAAAGCTTTCGGCAAGCAGTCGACCACTCTTGATCTGTCCGATCGTGTCGACAGATTGGAGCAATATGCCGAGCGGAAACACCTCGGCAATTATGCCGCAGCAGACAACAACGAGGGATACAGATACCCGAGACAAAACCCGGCTGTGAGCAATCTGCCCGAACCGCCGCCGAATGCCCCGATTGAAGCCAAAGTGACGTGGCTCGAAATGCAGGTGCTCGGCCAGTCCAATCCGCATAAGCCGATGATTGACCGCTTGCGGCCGCTCGAGCGAGCGATGTTTCCCACCGATCCGGCGGACATTCATGCCTCTATACCCGAGCAAGTGAATATGCTCATGGGAGCAGTCGAGCTTCTCAACAAACAACAGGCAGGAGCGGCCCCTGCCGATCAGGACTTGAGCATTCGTCCACTGCTTTCATCGGCAAATGGAGGACCGGCTTACTCGCCACAATCAACCTACAATGGCGGCGGCAATCCTGCATACGCCAACAGCTATGGCGGACGGACAGTGTACCCGCAGTCTCAGTATTCCCAACAAGGCTATACGCAACAGGGATACAACGCAGGTTATGGCAATCAGCAAGGTTATCAGAGCACCAATCAGTCCTCTCAGCCTGGCACCACATCCAGTACCAAACAAAGCCGCGGTCATCCGCTTTTGCGTGGCCTGGCGCATGTTCTGGGAGAGGTCGGCCAAATGGCCGTCGGCTCCATGAGCAGCGGCATGATGATGGGATCGCCGTATGGCTACGGCTTCGGCGCCGG
Source organism: Candidatus Obscuribacterales bacterium (assembly GCA_036703705.1). GTDB lineage: Bacteria > Cyanobacteriota > Vampirovibrionia > Obscuribacterales > Obscuribacteraceae > DATNRC01. The sequence goes on along the minus strand of DATNRC010000539.1, from coordinate 2,298 downwards.
CTACCCGACGGCAGGTGTGTTCGGATGGCCCTAAATTACACAGCACTCCCTTGATGACGGCTGAGACTGCTCCCCAAAAGACCGTAGCCGATGGCTCGAAGACGCTGGCAAAGATTGCCCTGCGCCTCCTTCCTTTCATGTTCGTTCTCTATATTCTTTCCTATCTGGACCGAATCAATGTCTCGTTTGCCGGATTGCAGATGAATGCCGATCTCGGTTTCGACGAATCGACATTCGGTTTGGGAGCCGGAATCTTCTTCATTGGCTATTTCATCTTCGGCGTGCCCAGCAATCTGGTGCTGGAGAAAGTGGGCGCCCGGCGGTGGATTGCCGTCATTATGGTGATCTGGGGTTTCATCACCGTAGCTTTAGCCACGGTAACTGACGCTGCCGGCTTCTACACCCTGCGTTTCTTGCTCGGTGCTGCCGAGGCCGGCTTTTTCCCGGGCATGATTCTTTACCTCACTTACTGGTTTCCTCCTAAACAGAGAGGACTTGCGGTGGCACGGTTTATGGCCGCCATTCCCACGGCAGGAGTGCTGGGCGGTCTTATTGCTTCGCAAATACTTGAGCTTCACGGGTTATTCGGACTGGCCGGCTGGAAGTGGCTTTTCATTATCACCGGATTGCCATCTGTGATCATGGGCTGGATGACGGTCTTCTGCCTTCCCGATCGCCCGGATAAAGCAAAATGGCTTAGCGCCGAAGAAAAGGATTGGCTGAAAGAAAGACTGACAACAACCAGCACCGCGCCGTCAGAAGCGCGCTCTGATCACAGGCGATTGACAAAAGACACCATAGGCGCCGTTGCGCTGCTATCCATTCTCTATTTCTCACTGACGCTCGGCATGTACGGATTTCAGCTCTGGCTGCCGCAAATATTGAAAGGATTCGGAGGGATAAGCGATTCGACGACGGCTCTCCTTTCGGCCGTTCCTGCCGTCTTTCAGGCGGTGGGCATGATCGTCATAGCCGGACACTCGGATAAGACCGGCGAGCGGCGCAAGCATCTGGCATTTGCGGCAGCGCTTGCGGCAGGAGGTTTGATCGCCACCAGCTTCATCGACAATCCTTACGTCGCTCTTGCCACTCTCAGCCTCACCGCCATCGGCATCTGGGGCACGGTCGGACCTTTCTGGTCGCTGTCGACCGCTTTGTTGTCACCATCGGTGGCGGCAGCTGCAATAGCGTTCATTAATTCCACAGGCAACCTGGGCGGCTTTGCCGGACCCTATCTGGTCGGCGCTGTAAAGACATCGACCGGCCATTTTGCAGCCGGCTTGTACGCCATGGCCTTTTCCTTGCTGTCAGGCGCTCTCATTGCTCTTTCGACAAGCAGATTAAAACTGAAAGGCGGTCAAAGTTGAAGCTCTCGCATCCAAACATTTCAAAATGCGCATACGGAGCGGCGCCGCCGAAGACCATTGCCCTGGCAGCGCTTCCGCTCATGATGATGGTGCTGACCATCTGGCCATGTTTCTCTCTAACCACGACTATGCCTCCGCCCGACAATTTGATTGTCTCCGCTGTGCCGCCCATCCCGCAATCAATTGCCGATCATGCCGATCGCTACATTCACTTCCGCCAGGCCTTTTTGACGGACTGGCATCCGCTCCGTCGCGAGATCCTCATCAATACCCGCTTTGCAGATACGAGCCAGGTGCACAGAGTAAGCTTTCCCGGTGGAGATCGGCAACAGCTCACGTTTTATCAAGACAGAGTGGCGGGCGGATCGTTTCAACCGACGCAGGGAAAGTATTTCGTTTTCGCCAAAGATCGTGGCGGCGACGAATTCTTCCAGAAGTACAGATTCGATCCGCTTACCAAAGAAGCACATCTTTTGACAGACGGAAAGTCGCGAAACACGGGCGGCGCCTGGTCTAACAAAGGCGACTTGCTGGCCTACAACTCCTCGCGGCGCAATGGCAAAGACAACGACGTGTACGTTGTTGCCCCTCAAAAGCCGGAAACCGACAAATGTCTTGTCCAGCTCACGGGAGAAGGATGGGATGTCTGTGATTGGTCGCCTGACGATCGAACGATTTTGCTCAGCGAAACGATATCGGCCAACGAAAGCTATTTATGGCTTCTCTCGAGGGCAAGCGGCAAAATCGTGCCACTTACGCCGAGAAATGCAAAAGAAATATCCTCGTATCGTGAGGCCGTGTTCAGCCGGGACGGACGCGGCGTCTATGCCACCACCGACAGTGCAAGCGAGTTCCGCGTGCTTACCTATATCGATCTCCAATCGGGGCAGCAAAAAGCTCTCAGCGGCAAGATAAAGTGGGACGTGGAGGA
>DATNRC010000538.1:0-4564 GCA_036703705.1 Candidatus Obscuribacterales bacterium | reverse complement strand
CGACTCGTTATACCACCTTTTGTTCTTGTCCACCCGACAGAACCAGTAAAACAATAGCAAGTTAAAAGAGACTTGGGTGAAAGACTTTAAGGGTATATACTGCATACTCGCCATCCGCTGTTGTGCAATGCGCTTGACGCGTGAGTTGATCGATGTCTCAAGAAGTTATCGAGAGGAAACCGGAGCTTGGAGAAACCAAGCCTTACCCAAATTACCGGGTCATCCTCCTTAATGACAATCACAACACTTTCGAGCATGTCGAGAGTTGCCTCGTGAAACATATTCCGGGCATGTCGATGGAAAAAGCAAGGCAGCTCGCACTCAAGACCCACAATGAAGGACTGGCCATCGTTTGGATCGGGCCCAAGGAAGTGGCGGAGATGTACTATGAGCTCCTTAAGTCGGAAGGACTGACAATGACCATCGAGCCGGACGCCTGAGGTCTTCTCCATCTTTGTCTGCCACGCTGACGGCGACTTCAATCGATCGGGACTTCAACGCCATTGTTTGGACCGATGACGCTGTTTGCCGGCGCGCTGCCCTCAGATTTTTTCCGGTAAGGGCCAAGAATTACCGCACTCACGGATTTCCAGTCAGGGGGCAGACAATAACGACAAGGTTTTTGCTCTTGGGCAATCGCCTCTTTGCGAAAGTGAAACAAGATCATGCGCCTCACGCTCATGCATCTTGCAAAAGGACAGGACGGGCGATGAAATTTGAGCGATTCGACATTGCCGACATATTTGTAAGGCAACGGGAGCGTCTCCACTTTCTTTGCCGTCGCGATGGGGTGGCGCCCAAAATCACCTGAGGAAACCCCATCACGGGCTTGAGTGCTGCTTGCATCGTCACGGGCTTGGCTGCTGCTTGCATAATCGTCACGGGCTCGAGTCCTGCTTCCAAAATCGCTCAGCATTTGTTTCATTTCCCCATGCGGCAATGAAGGCGTATCACTTCCATGATCGTCTGCCGTAGCTGGCTCGTTGGAAAGGGACAACAAAACAAGCAAATGCAAAAACATTCGAGCGCACAAACGACTGTATGCAGGGGGACGAGAATGGAAGGTCATTTTCCTCACAGGCGACGGCACGCAGGCAATGCATGCACCCATTTCCATTCTTAAATACGCTTTTTTCGAGAAAAAGTTCAATCAAACAATCATCTTTTGAGAGAACGTGAAATGGCCACAACATTGTTATCGATCTGAGGCGCTTTCATTCGCTCTTCAATTGACTCAACCCACGATTTGAGCAGGGAAAGATGATGAATCCCGCGTTCGCCCAATCGACTCTCATATTGGCGCAATTGCCTGTAGTACTTGAGCAGTTGAGTAAAGAGGCGGAACACGGCCTCCGGTTGCGTCTTGCCATAGCAATGGAGACCTAGCTCAGGCACTCCGACAACTACGCGATTGCCTGATTTCCATAATCTCGCCGATAACGTTCCATCGCTCCATGGCAATGAAACTTCTTTCAGTTTCTGCTTGCTTTCTCGCTTCATTCCGATCCCCGCCTGCTCGCTCCTGTGTGTTTTTGGCAACCGTGTGGTGTTTTTGGTGCCGGCGGATTGCGCGAATCTCCAACTTGAGCCAGATCCAGGGTGACGAAAACCTATACCAGTATAGCGCCAATTTTTGCAAGGCCTAGTCAAAACAAAACGAAAATACGCTTCAATTGCCGAAATTTGCCCTCATCACTTATCCCTCACAAGGATGATTTTTCTCCGTCTCGATTTATCGAAGCGCTGTTTATGGCATGTTCAGCAGCGTTTCGAATCTCAGGCAAAATAAAATTTCAGCGGCGAAGGAATGAATTTCCGCAGATACAATCAGCCACATGTTTTCGGGCAAGTCGGAAAATTTTTTGGTTGCCCAGACAACACTTTTGTTGAGCGCAAAAGGAATGAATCGTGCAAAATGTCGATCATGAGCCGCTTTCGCTTATCATGCGCAGCACGCTTTCGCGCACATCGCGCGTAGACAATTGATCCATCACAAACCAATTCACCTTTTCGTTCGCCCTGAACCACATCAATTGGCGACGGGCCAGCTGGTAGTTATGTTTGAGACACTCTGCCATGGCTTCATCCTTAGTCACGCGTCCGCGAATGTAATTGATCAGATCGCGGTAGGTGACGGCATTTTTCAATGCGCGTGTTTCGCCGTAACGATCGAGAAGAGACTCCACCTCATCCAGCAATCCGGCATCCATTTGTTGTGAGAATCGCGCCGCGATCATCTCTTTCAATTTCAATCTGTCGTGAAGGCTCAAACCGATCCAGATCGTCTTATATGGCTCTTCTGAACGTGTTGCCAGTTCGGAGAAACGCCGCCCGGTAGTGAGGCACACCTCGAGCGCTCTGATTATGCGAAAGCGATCATTAGCGTTAAGCCGTTCGGCGGTCGCTTTGTCCAGGTCATAAAGGCGGGCGTGAAGAATTTGATTGCCCTTATCGTCTGCCAATTTGTTCAATTCTTGCCTAAGCTCATCCTGCGGCGGCACCGCCGGCATGGAAAGCCCCTCCAGAAGTGCCCGCGCATAAAGCCCTGTACCGCCGCAGACAATGGCATATTTGCCGCGAGCGAGAATGGAATCCACGGCTGCCGATGCTTCTTGTTTGTACATCGCCACCGTATAGGACTGATCGGGCTCAGCCACATCGAGAAGATGATGGGGCACTTTTGCCTGCTCTTCCAAAGAAGGCTTGGCCGTCCCTATATCCATATATCGATAGATTGTTCTCGAGTCGCAAGCAACAATCTCAGCCTCGAGCATGTCGGCAAGCGCCAGGCTCAATGCAGTCTTACCTGAGGCTGTGGGCCCCACTATCGCTATCACGGGCAGCTTTTGCCGACTCTTATCGGTGGCTCTGGAATCCATATGCCAAGAATACGACGAAAAAACTTCAGGCAGAAAGGAAGATGGAAAGGAAAAACCAGTTCCAGCCCAAGCAGGAAAGAATAAAGGGCACTGCCAATGCCAATAATGCCATGCGTTTGTGTGTCAGCTCCAGCAAGGCCGCAAACGCGTGCCATTCCAATGAGTACATCCAGAGGCTCACGAAGAAGAGCAGCCAGCCGCCAATGAGGGGAAAGATAGAAAGGCACCGCACTGTCGGCAGAAACACAAGCGGCAGATATGCCCAGCCTGTTACCACCAGACTGGCAGCAAAATTGATGCCCGCAACATCCATTACTTTGCCAAGGAAGAAAAGGAAGGCGCCAAGAAAAATCCACTGAAGGATGGCCGAAAAGATAATAAAGCTAAGCTGCATCTGGTCGACGGTGCTCAGCTCCAGTCCTGTTTTGCTCAATGCGGCAAGCAATACGGCTATAAACACCAGAGCGGCTGCCTTAAGGAGAGATCTTGACCCTTGCTCATGTTTTGCTTCTTTGCTCAGAATGGTAAGCGTCTCTTTAGGAGCGACAAGAACGCCGAAAAACACGTCCGTCCAGGCGTCAGCTGATGATGTTAGAGAAGTCGTCTCGTCTGCTTCGCTCATCGTCTTGCCTGCTATTGCATGAGCCACAACGGTTGTTTGTAAAACTGCCCTCTCATAAAATCGGGCAGGATAAAGCTCTCCGCGCAGAGGCTTGGCTTTGCTGGGGCCATGCTCTCGGTGAGCTGGGCAATCTGGGAAAGCAAACCGCCTGCCGGTTTGTCGTTTACAGGCAATTCTTCTTTGAGCTGAAACTTCTCCATGCAAGCCTTCTGCAGTGCATCAAGCGCGTCGTCATAACTGCCCAGCTCATCGACAAGTCCAAGCTGCTTTGCCTGCCGTCCCGAATAAATCCTTCCGTCGGCAATCTTCTTCACGTCATCAACTTTCATTTTTCGCCCTTTGGCTACGGCCGTCACGAATTGGTCGTAAGAGTCCATGATCAAGTTTTGCAGCAACTGCCGTTCTTGCGGCGTCATAGCCCTATATGGCGAAGCAATATCTTTGAACTGCCCGGATTTGATGACTTCAGGCTGCAAGCCCAGTTTGTCCGCCAATCCTTTGACATTGACCAGACTCAAAATCACACCGATAGATCCGGTAAGCGTTCCCGGTTGAGCATAAATCCTGTCCGTGGCACAGGCGACGTAATAACCGCCGGAGGCGGCCAGATCAGACATGGAGGAGTAAACAATTTTTCCCTTCTCCCTCAGAAGAGACACCGCTTCGTTCAATTCCTGAGAAGTAGACACCGTTCCACCCGGGGAATTGATTCGCAAAAGCACGGCTTTCACATGCTCGTCCTTGGCCGCTTTGCGCAATTGCTTGACGCAGGAAATGGCAGATGCGCCTGCACTTATAAGTGGATCGGGTTTGTCCACGATCATTCCCGAGAGCTTGATTACCTGAATGTGATCGACATATTTGTAGGTCGAAGAGCTAAACGGCGACACATCATCATCCTTTAGTCTTGCCGCTCCCGACTTGCGGCCGACAAAGCCGATCGGAATGGCAGCCACGCACAAAAGGAGGATGATCCACACAAACCATCGTTGATTCACTTGCACGGTCTATTACCTGGCTAACAACTAGTACGTCTTCGGTGCTTCCAATTTGAGAATCTTGG